>JAPPOI010000411.1 GCA_028818055.1 Boseongicola sp. | reverse complement strand
GCCAGATACCTGATCCACCAAAAGCGACCGGATCAGCGCAGGATTACGAACCCCTGCCGCCAGAACATTGGCAACAACCGGAACTTTCGGCTCCGCGATGTCCACATCGGCCAGGGCGACCGCCATCTGAGCCGCGGCCGGTGTCATCAAGGCGCAATGGAACGGTGCCGACACCGGAAGCATGACAGCACGCTTGGCACCCGCTTCTTTGGCTAGATCGACGGCGCGTTCGACAGCAGACTTGTTTCCCGACAAAACGCTTTGCATCGGATCATTTTCATTCGCGACCTGGCAGACTTCGCCTTTCGTTGCCAGCTGAGCGACTTTTGCAACCTCCTCAAATGAAAGCCCCAAAATTGCGGCCATGGCGCCTTCGCCTACGGGCACCGCATTCTGCATGGCTTGACCGCGCAGTCGCAATAGCCGTGCGGTATCCGCGATATTTAAGGCGCCAGCCGCAGCGAGCGCCGAGTATTCGCCTAAGGAGTGCCCAGCTACATAGTCAGCCGCTTCGATACCAACGCCTTCAGCTTCAAGCGCGCGCACAACAGCTAGGGATGTCGCCATCAGAGCCGGCTGCGCATTTTCGGTCAACGTCAGCGTTTCTTGCTCGCCATTCCAAATCAAATCGGACAGCTTCTCGCCAAGCGCCTCATCGACCTCGTCGAAAACCGCCTTAGCTTCCGGATAGACCTCGGCCAATGCCTGTCCCATGCCGATCGTCTGTGCGCCTTGTCCCGGAAATACGAATGCTCGCCCCATCGTCTTGCTCCGCAGTTGTTTTTTAAGGGTCTAGGCGCTCCGATCGGCCATAGCAAGCAATTGGCGATCGCACAGGGCAATCCCGGAATCATCCAATTTGCGGCTTACGCCTTGTTTGGTCGCTCAACCTGTGCACGATATGATGATATTCATGGTACGAAATAATACTCGCGACAGCTACGGCAGCCTGACCCGCACACTCCATTGGTTTACAGCCTTTGCAGTCTTTGTGGCCTTTCCGCTTGGCTTCATCGCCAATACGCTGCTTCAGTCGCCCAGCGCTAGTTTAACTCAGGTCTTTACGTTGTTTTCCGCACACAAGACCGTCGGCATCGTCGCCTTTGCTCTGGGATTGGCCCGCGTTATTGTCGCGCTTCGCCAGGTGCGAACCGACCCTATCCGAACCCACCGGTTTTGGGAGATCTGGTTCGCCAGACTGGTGCATTGGGCACTTTATGCGGCCCTTCTTGTCGTTCCACTGAGTGGGTGGCTGACCCACGCGTCAAGTGAAGGTTTCGCCCCAATATTTTGGCCACTGGGTCAGGGTTTACCATTTGTCCCAAGGAGCGAGGCGCTTGTTGAAACTTTCGCGGGCATCCACAACGCATCGACAAAGTTTCTGGCCCTGCTTGTTCTGCTTCATCTGGCTGGTGCCATTAAGCACTCTTTGATTGATCAGGACGAAACACTGCGACGCATGACACTTGGTGTGGCCACTGAAACACGGCCCCTACCAGCAGCAGTGATCGCCTTGGTAACCGCCATGGCGCTCTGGGTTGCGGTCGTCGTGTCTGGTGCGCTTTCCGGCTCCGGTCAATCTTCCTCGGTTGTTGGTGATCAGGTCGAGTGGCAAATCGAAAGGACGTCAATCGTTCTCGTCGACGCCGGAACCGAGCGCTCGATGGACGTAGACCTGAGTGCGCGACTTTCGATTCCGGCTAATACGCAACGGCGGTTTAATGGCACGCTGGATGTAACAATCCTCTTGGATAATGCTGAGGACTCGTCAGCATTGCTTTTGATGGACGCCACGGATGCCTTTTTGATTCAGCTACTGGGAGTAATCTCTGGCTCGAACAACAATGGCACTGTGACAGGAGACGTCGATTTTGGGTCATCAACCTCTCCAGTTTCTTGCGAAGTCGCCCTGTCCAATTCTGGCGGCGTAATCGCCTGTTCAGTAAACGTCCCCGAGAGCGAGCTCTCCGTCAAATTCGAACTGCAGGCTGTGCGCCCCTAAGCTTGAACATCAACCACAACTCGGCCCTTGAATTGGCCCTTGAGGATGTCGCTGCCAAGTTGTGGCAAATCCTCTAGCGTCGCTGGCTGGATCATCGCCTCGAGCTTGTCCATCGGCAGGTCCGTCGCCACACGGTTCCACGCGGCAACACGTGCTTCGTATGGCTTCATCACGCTGTCGATGCCGAGCAAATTCACACCACGCAAAAGGAAGGGAATAACGGTTGCAGGAAGCCCCGCTCCGCCAGCAAGCCCAACCGCCGCGACCGATGCGCCATACTTCATCTGGCCCAAGACGCGGGCCAGCATGGCTCCGCCCACGGCGTCCACGCAGCCCGCCCAAGTTTCAGTTTCAAGTGGCCGCTTTACCGTTTCGTTGATCTCGTCGCGGGCGACGATTTGCGTTGCACCCAATCCGCGCAAGTAGTCTTCGGTTTCCGGACGACCAGTAACTGCTGCGACCTCATAACCAAGATGCGCCAAGATCGCGGTCGCAACTGAACCTACTCCACCAGCGGCACCCGTTACCAATACCGGGCCTTGACCCGTCGTCATGCCCTGGCGCTCCAATGCATCGACAGCCAGCATCGCCGTGAACCCTGCAGTCCCAACTGCCATCGCTTGCCGTGTCGTCAGACCTTCCGGCAACGGCACAAGCCAATCAGCTTTGACGCGCGCCTTTTCCGAATATCCACCCCAATGCGCCTCACCGACGCGCCAACCGGTCAAAACAACCTTGTCGCCCGGAGAATACCGGTCGTCGTCCGATGACTCGACCGTACCTGCAAAATCGATGCCGGGTACGTGGGGATAATTTCGAACAAGTCCGCCGCCGGGGCCAATGCAAAGCCCGTCCTTGTAGTTGACGGTCGAGAATTCCACAGCAACCGTGACATCTCCCTCAGGCAACTGATCTTCCGAGATATCCTGAACTCCGGCCGAAGTTTTACCTTCTTCGTTCTTCTCAACGACAAGTGCGCGCATTTTTTTCTCCCTTGCTGCGTGCCCGTCCAGGGCTCGCGAACATAACGTTTGAGACAGCTATCTTTCACAGCAAACCAGAGTGCAAGCCAAACCGAATGAAACTGCCGTAATTGTCGTTCGAAACTCAACTTCCTCTTTAAAATTGGGACTTCAGATAATATATTCCTCTGGTCGCTTTCGGGCGACTATGGACATAAACGCGCTCGCAATAAGCGGATCGGACCCGGGGGCGGTACCCGGCGGCTCCACCAAAATGCTTCGTTTGAGCATCATGGGGCCGAAATAGGATCGACGGACGTCTAAAGGGGTTTTGCTTTGTCTCGGCTGGAAGCCACCGTTATCGGCGCATTTAAGCTAGTTGCAAACGACAACAAAGCTCCGGTTGCACTCGCTGCTTAATGCAGTGCGTAACGCCGAAATCTAAGCCCCTAGGCCTAGCCGCTTAGGGCGGGGTTCGCAGGCACCTGGCAACAGAAGCCTGCACTTTCACACATATTCTTCGAGATGATGGCGACATGCACATTTGCATGACGAATAACTTGCGCTTTTGAATTGACATTCTTGCCTGCCTTTTGCGCCGTAAGTGAGACAATGCGCCGGTCCAAATCATCACCGTTCGGACTTTCCTTAAGCATCGAATCCTCTATGCTGGATCCACCAAGTTAGGGAAGCAGGATGGATCGCTCGATCGACTATGGAACCTTAATGCACCGCGCTATGCGTGGTCTCATTCAAGAGGTCCTTGAAGACGTTGCAGCCAACGGCTTACCGAACGAGCATCACTTCTTCATCACTTTCGATACGATGCATCCGGACGTGGAAATGGCTGACTGGCTGAGCGACCGCTATCCGGAAGAGATGACCGTTGTCATGCAACATTGGTTTGACGGACTGGAAGTTACCGACGAGGGTTTTGCAGTCACTCTGAATTTTGGCGACTCACCTGAAGCGCTGTACATCCCATACACAGCCATTCGGACGTTTGTGGATCCGTCCGTTGAGTTTGGTTTACGCTTCGAAACTCAAGATGATGACGAGTCCGAGACTGGCCCAGTCGTCGCGCCAATAGAAACCACCAAATCAGACGAAGAAGACAAGCCTTCAGGGGACGCCGAAGTCGTCAGCTTGGATAGTTTCCGTAAGCAATAGCTCCAATTCCGCCCAATTTCCTTCGATCTTACGCCATCATTGAACGCGAAAATGGTGTGAAAGTTCGAAGAGGTACAAATGTTCTTCCGCGACCTGCAGATGAAAAAGGGCGTCCAATTGGATGTCTCAATGGCCGAGGTTCGGCTACCCGTTCGACTGGGGCACCGCGACGCTCAGGCAACATTTGCCGAGCCCCTGTCACAGCAATTGGCCGCCGCATCACTTGGTATGGTGAGCGAAATCAAAGCTCACGAGACGGCACCATCAGATATCTGCGGTATCACTATGTATTTGGCCATGACTGATGTCTCGCGCCGATCATTGGAAACCGTAGGCGGAATGCTCACCCAGCTTCACGCTCCCATCGGATCGTCAATTCGCACCTCGATAGGTGGCGAACCCGTATTGTTTGGAGGAGCCGAAGGCCTTGAGTTGTCTGTCGACACTGCTGTGACACCCGATGCGATATGTCGGAAAGAACTCGCCAAAAGCTGCGCGTTGGCCATGAAAGACTTTGCGATTAGTCGTGGATGGGCCCGCCGTGCGGACCGCACACTGTTTTACTTTTACGGCGAGAGTTTCCAGCGAATGCAGGACACGATCGAACGGTTGACCCAATCGGATCCTTCGTTCTCGACCGCGACCGCACGTCGCCTCGCTTAACCCGCAATCTGGTTGCGCTGCCGCGCCCCGTTCCCTAAAGCTCTCCCCGACTTAGATGACGGAGGGCAGCATGGCCGACACCCGCACCGAAACCGACAGCTTTGGTCCACTGGAAGTCCCAAGCGACAAGTACTGGGGCGCACAAACCCAGCGTAGCTTGATGAACTTTCCCATTGGGTGGGAAAAACAGCCGGTCGCCGTCGTTCGCGCCTTGGGAGTGATCAAGCAGGCCTGTGCCGAAGCGAACAAGGCCGCTGGTGCTCTCGCAGACGACAAAGCTGATGCTATCATTAAGGCGGCATCTGAAGTGGTGGCCGGAGACTTGGATGACCATTTTCCTCTGGTCGTCTGGCAAACCGGTTCGGGCACGCAGTCCAACATGAACGCCAATGAAGTCATTGCGAACCGCGCCATCGAAATCCTCGGTGGTGTTGTTGGCTCGAAAGATCCGGTCCATCCAAATGACCACTGCAACATGGGGCAATCGTCAAACGACACATTCCCAACGGCGATGCATATCGCGACGGCCATGACGGCGCGCGATGTCCTTTTGCCGGGCCTGAAGAAACTTCACGAAGCGCTTGAAAGTAAAGTCAAAGAATTCGACGGGATCATCAAGATTGGGCGCACCCACACCATGGATGCAACGCCGTTGACTCTGGCGCAGGAATTCTCCGGCTACGCCCACCAAGTGGCCAAATCAATTGAACGCGTCGAAGCGTCGCTGGGCGACATCTATGAACTTGCCCAAGGCGGAACAGCTGTTGGTACCGGTCTGAACACACGCCCTGGCTGGGGAGAAGAGGTGGCAGCCAATATGGCACGCATTGCCGACCTGCCCTTCGTTACGGCGCCAAACAAATTCGAGGCTCTGGCGGCGCATGATGCGATGGTTGCGATGTCCGGAGCGCTCAAGGCGGCTGCCGCAAGCCTGTTCAAGATTGCCAACGATATTCGCCTGCTTGGCTCGGGCCCGCGTTGCGGTCTCTACGAATTGTTGTTGCCAGAAAATGAACCAGGTTCCTCAATTATGCCCGGTAAAGTAAATCCGACGCAGTGTGAAGCGATGACCCAAGTTTGCGCCCACGTGATCGGAAACGACGCCGCCGTGGGATTTGCTGGCAGCCAAGGTCATTTCGAACTGAACG
>JAPPOI010000130.1:2708-5987 GCA_028818055.1 Boseongicola sp. | reverse complement strand
CTCTTCACCGCAGATGTAAGCACCTGCGCCGCGCCTAAGATCAATGTAGCCGGGTTTGACGATGCCAGCATCTTCCAATGCGGCGATTTCCTTTGCGAGGATATGCAGGACGGCTGGATATTCGTCGCGCATGTAGATGAAGCATGTTTCAGCCTCGACCGCCCATGCGGCGATCAGCATGCCTTCAAGGAATACATGTGGTTCGCGTTCCAGATAGTAGCGGTCTTTGAATGTGCCAGGCTCACCTTCGTCACCGTTGACCGCCAAATAGCGCGGTCCGGGGTTGGCGCGTACAAATTCCCACTTCTTGCCGCTTGGAAAGCCAGCGCCGCCGAGGCCGCGCAGTCCAGATTTCAGAATATCTTCCTGAACTTCTTTCCAATGACCTTGTTCCCGCAATTGGCGCAGTGTTTGGTATCCGCCATCTGCTTGCCAGCCGGCCAGCGACTGGTACTCGGGAATTTCTGGATGTGTATCGCCAGCCGCCACTGCAGCCTGAACGCTTTCCGGAGTGGCGTGATCAATGTGCTTATGGCCAAGTTCGATAACGGGTGCCGTGTCGCAGCGACCCATACAGGGCGCGCGGACCACACGGACCTTTGCAGGGTCGAGGCCATCTTCAAGCGCGGCTTTCAGTTGTTGCGCTCCCGCAAGTTCGCAACTGAGTGAGTCACAAACACGGATCGTCAACGCAGGCGG
Source organism: Boseongicola sp. (assembly GCA_028818055.1). Classification (GTDB taxonomy): domain Bacteria; phylum Pseudomonadota; class Alphaproteobacteria; order Rhodobacterales; family Rhodobacteraceae; genus JAPPOI01. The sequence goes on along the minus strand of JAPPOI010000130.1, from coordinate 5,288 downwards.
TGGCGTTTCACCTTCTTTCACAACGTCGAAATGCGCGTAAAAGGACGCGACCTCGTAGACCTCGGCCTGGCTCATCCGCATTTCATGCGCCAATGCCGCCAGATGCGCTGCGCTCAAATGCCCATACTCGTCCTGAATAAGGTGCAAAAACTCGATCAAGAGATCGGGTCGCCGATCTCTGTTGCCCAAGAGCGCCTGCACTTCAGCCAGAGCTTCATCCATAATCTGGCGACCTTTTGGGGTCTTGCGTCCTTTGCCGGGTGCCTTTTTCCAGATGCCTGATTGATCGTTCATTCAGCGATCCACTCACAAGATGTTTCTACCGCATGCAGAAATGACCCTGCAGACGAACTGGCCGACATCAGCAAATATGTGTCCTCGCCCGTGCGCACGATCAACGCTCCCATATGCTCCATGACGGTTCGTCCTGATGCGTTCACCGCGAATGCATCTGGGTGCAAGTCCAACGGGCAAAGCCGTTCAAGTGCTGATCTCGCATCGACACCCGACAGCTCCAAAACGACCCACACGTCGGTTTGATCGGTCAGATAACCTGCATCGCCAATCTTTGCGCTGACAGCGGCAACGGCATCCGGGGCGCTGTGAGGAAACACGAGCATCAGTTGGTCTGCTGACGTGCGGATTGCCCGGGTATCACCGGACGCGACACTCATCGTAGGTTCCGGGGTTTCCAGAGACCAACCCGATGAAAGCTTCGCCTTGAGTTCCGCTTCGCCTCCTAGCGGGGTTGCGACTGAAACAAGCGCCAAATCATCGCGCTCGCGCAGGTGACAGTTCCCAATGGATTTATCGACGCCACCCAAAATCGGCGCAGCGGTCAGTGCAAAATCAGCCACGTTGACGATCTCCTTCGGGGTCGATGTGGTGGGCCGAGCAGACCTCCACCATTATATCCTGATTTCTCACGGGACTGTAGGCGCGGATAGTATCGCCGATCCGATCCTTGCCGCTTTTGAGGAATCCAAGGCCCACCGAGTGGCCCAATTCCGGTGAATAAGCGACCGACGTCATCCAACCCTGGTCATGCGCCATATCTTCAGGATCGCCGGGGTTTAGGAAGTGCGCACCGGCAGTCAACAAGATCGACCGGTCCACCGGACGGAAGCCGACCAGACGCAAATCATCGTCTTCGTTCATTCCGGGCCGCTCCGACAGTTTCGAGCCGACCGAGTCCTTCTTTTTCGAAACCATGCCACCAAGTCCGAGCATCGCGGCGGTGGTCTGACCATTTAGTTCATTACCCGCCGCGTGACCTTTCTCGATCCGCATGACGCCCAAAGCTTCGGTGCCATACGGCACAACATCAAACTCTTCGCCAGCTTGCATCAGTCCGCGGATCATGCTGTCGCCATAGCGGGCAGGGACCGCGACTTCGTAGGCGAGTTCACCCGAAAACGAGATGCGGAAAAGCCGTGCCGGTGTGCCGCCGAAAACGGTGCATTCGGCGCAAGCCATGAACGGGAAGCCGTCGTTCGACAGATCAAGATCGTCGACAACCTTCGACAGCAAAGCGCGAGAGTTTGGACCGGCCACCGCAAATTGTGCCCAACCATCGGTGGTTGAGATCAAGTGCACATCCAAGTCCGGCCAGAGACACTGGCGCGCAAACTCCATGTTGCGGAAAACCACGACGGCGTTGGCCGTTGTTGTCGTCATCACGAAGTGGTTTTCGGCAAGCCGTGCCGTCGTACCATCGTCGTAGCAAATGCCATCTTCGCGCAGCATCAGGCCATAGCGGACTTTGCCGACAGGAAGCTTCAAGAACGCATTTGCATAAATCCTGTTCAGGAACTCAGCCGCATCACGTCCTTGGATGTCGATCTTGCCCAGTGTGGTCACGTCACAGATGCCGACCGACTTGCGGGTCATTTCAACCTCGCGGTCCACGCTGTCACGCCAGCCCTTTTCGCCGGGGCGTTTGAACCACTGCGCCCGAAGCCACATGCCGGTTTCGACGAAATCCGCGCCGTTATCCTCAGCCCATTTATGGCTTGGTGTTAGACGGAACGGACGGAAGTCTTTGCCACGTGCGCGGCCCGCAAAAGCGCCGATAGGCACTGGTGTGTATGGTGGGCGGAAGATTGTTGTGCCAGTCTCGGGGATCGTCTTCCCGCTGGCCTCGGCCATCACGGCCAGACCAAGCATGTTGGAGGTTTTGCCCTGATCGGTTGCCATTCCAAGCGTCGTATACCGTTTCAGATGCTCGACGGCGCGGAAGCCTTCCTGATGCGACTGCTTCACGTCTTTCGTGGTCACATCGTTTTGGAGGTCGACCCAAGCACGGTGTTTGCCATGCCCTACGTGCCAGAACTGTTTGATATCAAAGGCTTCGTCGTTTGCGTTGGCCGCATCGCCCGCCGACTTTGAATGACCAAGAGACGCAGCCAATTCGGCGCCTTTTGCGTGCCCATCTTGCAAACACGCCGCCAATGTCATCGTTCCGTTCGCCGAGCCGACAACATGCATGCCCGGTGGTAATTCGCCGCCTGGAACAAAGCCGGCAATGTCGTCGCGCCACGTTGGCCGTCCGCGATGATGGCACGTGAGGTGAACGTTTGG
>JAPPOI010000130.1:1549-2698 GCA_028818055.1 Boseongicola sp. | reverse complement strand
TCGTTATTCAGATAGACGGTGTGAATGCCCTTGCGACCGACTGTGTTCACCACCATGTCGCCGGATCGCGCATCGATGACACGCGTCACCTCAACGCCTTTCGCCCTCAGGTCTTCGGCTGTGCGCAAGCCGTCGTCATTGTTGGTAAAGACAGCGACTTTCTTACCTGGTGCCACCCCGTACCTGTTGACGTAGGTCCGGACTGCGCCTGCCAGCATCACACCGGGACGGTCGTTGTTGCCAAATGCGATCGATCTTTCTGTCGCACCGGCGGCCAAGACTGCCGATTTGGAATAGATGCGCCAAAGAACTTGGCGTGGCTTGTCACCGCTGTCCGCCAAGTGGTCAGTCTTGCGTTCAAGTGCACCGTAGATGCCGTGATCGTAAGCGCCATAAACCGTAGTACGCGTCATCATTCGGACATTCGGCATGGCCTGCAGTTCGGCTATGCCTTTTTGCGCCCATTCGCCGCCACCTTCGGCGTTGACCTCGTAAGTTTCCGCGTTCAATCGACCGCCCATGACGAAATCTTCGTCGGCCAGAATGACGCGAGCGCCAGCGCGCCCGGCCGCCAGCGCTGCTGCCAATCCCGCGGGACCGGCGCCAATAATCAGCAAGTCGCAATGCAGGTAGCCGTGATCGTAACGATCCGGATCATTTTCCATCGAAAGGCGACCAAGCCCGGCTGACGCACGGATAACCGGCTCGTAAAGCTTCTCCCAAAATGCCTTCGGCCACATGAATGTCTTGTAGTAGAAGCCAGCGGACAAGAACGGCGATAACAGGTCGTTTGCGGCCATCAAGTCGAATTCAAGCGATCCACGGTGGTTTTGACTTGTCGCATACAACCCATCAAAAAGCTCGACGGTCGTTGCGCGAGTGTTTGGTTCCTGCGCCGCACCTTTGCGAAGTTGGACCAATGCGTTGGGTTCTTCCGATCCAGACGAAAAAATCCCACGTGGACGATGATACTTGAACGAGCGTCCGACCAGTCGCACCCCGTTTGCCAGGAGAGCCGAGGCCAGCGTGTCGCCGGGATGGCCGTTGTACCACTTGTCGTTAAACGCGAATTTCAGTATGCGGTGGCGGTCAATCAAGCCGCCGTCGATACGGTTTTGCTGGCTCATCGCGATCTCCCCGAACTGCGAG
>JAPPOI010000130.1:0-1539 GCA_028818055.1 Boseongicola sp. | reverse complement strand
AATCTCATGCGTTATTGTGTTGCGTGTCACGACGAGCCACGAGCGGTCGCCTTGCTCGTGATACCAAAGCTCACGATGCTCTCCGGCGGGATTGTCCCGCAGATAGGCATACTCATAGAAAGCGGTCTCAATGCCTTCGGCCATACCATCTGGCCGGTCGATCAGGCTGGCGTCGCCCTTATAGACGAACTCCGCAGAGTCGCGAGGTCCAAGGAGAGGGTGGTTGATGATCATATCTCGCTCTCCTCAGTGCAGGTTCGGTTGGGCGCCTTGGCCCTTTTCGTCGATGGGTTTGCCTAGTTTGAACCGGTCCAAACGATAGGCCGTCGCCACAGGATGAGGCTCATCCTTGGCCAGCAAGTGGGCATAGCAATAGCCGCTGGCTGGCGTCGCTTTGAAGCCGCCGTAGCACCAGCCACCATTGAAATAGAGCCCGTCGATATGGGTTTTGTCGATAAAGGGCGATCCGTCCATCGACATGTCCATGATGCCACCCCACATCCGAAGAAGGCGGGCGCGGCCAATCATTGGCATGATGGCCATGCCGCCTTCACAGACGTCCTCGACCACGGGAAGGTTCCCGCGCTGGGCGTATGTATTGTAGCCGTCGATGTCGCCACCAAAGACAAGCCCACCTTTGTCCGACTGGCTGACATAGAAGTGTCCCGCGCCGAATGTGATGACGCCGGGAATGACGGGCTTCAGACCTTCGGAGACGAAGGCCTGCAAGACGTGGCTTTCGATTGGAAGACGCATTCCGGCCTGCGCCATCACACGACCAGATGACCCTGCAACGCAAACCGCGATTTTCTTTGCTTTGATTGCGCCTTTTGAGGTTTGCACGCCTTTGCAAACCCCGTTTTCGATGTCGAAGCCGGTCACTTCGCAGTTTTGAATGATGTCGACGCCTTCTGCGTCTGCGCCTCGGGCATATCCCCAAGCTACGGCGTCGTGGCGCACAGTTCCGCCGCGCGGTTGCCAAATCGCTCCTTGGATCGGGAAGCGTGCGTTATCGAAATCGAGGAACGGGCACATTTTCATGATGCCATCCCGGTCGAGGATTTCAGCGTCCGCTCCAGATAGGCGCATGGCATTTCCGCGCCGTACAAATGCGTCACGCTGCGGATCGCTGTGGATCAGGTTCAAAATGCCGCGCTGGCTGACCATCGCGTTGTAATTGAAATCCTGCTCCAGCCCTTCCCAAAGCTTCAGCGACATCTCGTAAAATGGCTGGTTGCCCTCAAGAAGGTAGTTCGAACGGATGATCGTCGTGTTCCGGCCGATGTTCCCGGAGCCAAGCCACCCCTTTTCCAGTACGGCGACGTTTCGAACGCCATAGACCTTGGACAGATAATAGGCGGTGGACAATCCGTGCCCGCCACCACCGACGATAATCACATCGTATTCTGTTTTCGGCTCGGGTTCGCGCCAGACTGGTTTCCAGCCCTTATTGCCGGTCAGTCCTTGTTTGAAGATGTTGAAGGCGGAGTAGCGCATGTTCTGCATACCATCGTAGACGTTTGCGCGACATTGCTAGGT
>JAPPOI010000464.1 GCA_028818055.1 Boseongicola sp. | reverse complement strand
GCCTGCGACGTCTTCTGATGCAGGTGCAGCCGCTCCACCACCAGACATCGCAAGTTGCTTGCGCAGATCGGCCACTTCAGCGGCCAACGCCTTGCGCTCGTCTTGAAGTGCCTTCACGCGCGCTGCTACGTCACCTGGCTGCGCTTTCAGCTGCAATGCCACGTCGGCCAGCCTGTGGTCTTGTTCAGCAAGATACTGGAATGCCGCGTCGCCCGTTAAGGCTTCGATCCTGCGTACACCCGCCGAGGAAGCGCTGTCGCCAAGTGTGACGAAGACGCCAATGTCGCCTGTGCGTTTGACGTGCGTTCCACCACAAAGTTCGATCGAATATGTGTCACCGTCGAAACCTTTTCCTGTGTCCGCCTGACCCATGGACACGACGCGCACTTCTTCACCGTACTTTTCGCCAAACAAGGCTTGTGCGCCTATGTCGCGTGCATCGTCTGGAGTCATCACCCGGGTCTCCACCGCGGTGTTCTGGCGAATGTATGCATTCACTTCGGTTTCGACGGCGCGAAGCTCGTCTAATGTCAGCGCCTTGGTATGGCTAAAATCGAAACGCAAGCGATCTGGCGCGTTCAATGAGCCGCGCTGCGCAACGTGTTCTCCAAGCGCTTGGCGAAGCGCTTCATGCAACAAGTGGGTGCCCGAGTGATTGGCCCGGATTGCGGTGCGCCGTGCATGGTCGACCACAAGCTCTGCGCCATCGTTTACCGACAATTTTCCTTCGGTGACTGTGGCGAAATGAATAACGACATCGGCCGATTTCTTTGTGTCGGTGATCTGGGCGGCGCCCGTTTCGGACTTCAACGTACCGGTATCGCCGACCTGTCCACCAGATTCGGCATAAAAAGGCGTTTGATTCAAAACGATCTGGACGTCGTCACCCGCAACCGCGCTATCAACCGTTTTGCCATCCTTCACCAGGGCAAAGATTTGTCCTTCTGCCACTTCGGTGTCGTAGCCAAGAAACTCGGTGGCACCAAATTCTTCTGCCAGATCGAACCAAATCGCCGCATCTTTCGTTTCGCCTGAGCCAGCCCAAGCAGCACGCGCCTTGGCTTTCTGCTCTTCCATGGCAGCATCAAACCCGGTGACATCCACCTCAAGACCTTTTTCGCGCAACGCGTCTTGTGTCAGATCCAGCGGGAACCCGAATGTGTCATAGAGTTTGAACGCCGCTGCGCCCGGCAGCGCTGCACCCTCCGGAAGCTTTTCCAGTTCATCATCCAGCAGCCGCAAACCACGGTCCAATGTCTGTCTGAAGCGTGTCTCTTCAAGTTTGAGCGTCTCTTCAATCAATGCCTGAGCGCGACCAAGTTCGGGATATGCCTGCCCCATTTCGCGCACCAAAGATGGCACCAACTTGTGCATCAGCGGTTCGTCTGCGCCCAAAAGCGCACCGTGACGCATCGCCCGACGCATGATCCGGCGTAGAACGTATCCACGTCCCTCATTAGATGGCATGACCCCATCAGCAATCAGGAATGACGTCGATCGCAAGTGATCGGCAATGACCCGGTGATGGACTTTCCCCGGACCATCAGGATCGCTCGATGTTGCATTCGCTGCAGCCTCGATCAGGGCCCGCATCAGATCGGTATCGTAGTTGTCGTGTTTGCCTTGCAAAAGCGCTGCAATGCGCTCAAGACCCATGCCAGTGTCGATGGACTGCTTTTCCAACTCACGCCTGGACCCATCTTCAAACTGCTCAAACTGCATGAAGACAAGGTTCCAGATTTCGATAAATCGATCGCCGTCCTCCTCAGGGCTTCCCGGAGGTCCACCCCAGATGTGATCACCGTGATCGTAGAAGATCTCGGAAGACGGACCACATGGGCCTGTGGGACCCATCATCCAGAAATTGTCATCTGTTGCGATGCGGATAATCCGGTCATCCGTCAGACCGGCATACTTCTTCCAGATCTCGGCGGCTTCATCATCGGTGTGATAAACAGTGACCAACAACTTGTCCTTGTTGATGCCGAAGTCTTTCGTCAACAGGTCCCACGCATATGGGATGGCCTCTTCTTTGAAGTAGTCCCCAAACGAGAAATTCCCGAGCATTTCGAAAAACGTGTGGTGGCGTGCGGTGTAGCCGACATTGTCCAGATCGTTGTGCTTACCTCCTGCTCGTACACAACGCTGCGATGTCGTGGCGCGGGTGTAGTCTCGATGTTCCAATCCGGTGAACACGTTTTTGAATTGCACCATGCCCGAATTGACGAACATCAATGTCGGATCGTTCCGCGGAACAAGCGGCGAGCTATCGACAATCTGGTGGTCGTTTCGTTCGAAAAACTCCAGAAATGTGGAGCGAATGTCGTTCAGGCTGGTCATTGAATCTACCGCGTTTACTGGCCGAGCCTTCCGATACCGTGTTCCCTGTTTGTGAACAAGAACGCATTCAGGTGTTCTTTCTGGTCCAAATACTCCCGCCGGAGGCATGAAAAAGGCCGTCGCGAATGCGACGGCCCAGCGCGGCGGGCAAAGCCCGGCGCAATACCTTACCTGATCAGGCCTCGATCAGCCCATCATCGTCTTCGCTGTCAACACCGTCTTCACCGTCAAAATCAAGCCCATGAGCGGCGCGAATTTTGTCTTCGATTTCCCAGGCAATATCCGCGTTTTCTTTCAGGAATGACTTCGCATTCTCACGACCCTGTCCGATCCGCTCATCACCGTAGCTGAACCAGGATCCTGATTTCTCAACGACCCCGGCCTTGACGCCAAGGTCCAGCAATTCCCCGGTTTTGGAAATGCCTTCGCCGTACATGATGTCAAACTCAACCTGCTTGAAGGGCGGAGCCACTTTGTTTTTCACAACCTTGACGCGGGTGGTGTTGCCGACGACTTCATCGCGATCCTTGATTGCACCGATCCGGCGGATGTCGAGCCGAACACTGGAATAGAACTTAAGCGCATTGCCGCCGGTGGTTGTCTCCGGAGAACCGAACATCACACCAATTTTCATACGAATTTGGTTGATAAAGATCACCATGCAGTTCGAACGTGCGATCGAACCTGTGAGCTTGCGCATGGCCTGGCTCATCAGACGGGCATGCACGCCGACTGAACTGTCACCCATATCGCCTTCCAACTCCGACTTCGGAGTCAGCGCAGCGACCGAGTCGACGATCACCATGTTCACGGCGCCTGACCGCACCAGAGTGTCGGTGATCTCAAGTGCTTGTTCACCGGTATCGGGCTGCGAAATCAAAAGCTCATCCAGGTTTACACCAAGCTTTTTCGCGTAAGCCGGATCCAATGCGTGTTCAGCATCGACAAACGCACACACACCGCCTTTTTTCTGCTCTTCCGCAACGCAATGAAGTGTCAGAGTTGTTTTACCAGAGCTCTCCGGCCCATAGATTTCGACGATCCGGCCTTTCGGCAACCCGCCGATGCCAAGAGCAATATCAAGGCCCAGAGATCCAGTCGAAGTTGCTTCGATTTCTGGAATGACGTTCTCGCCGCCAAGCTTCATGATCGAACCTTTGCCGAATTGGCGTTCGATCTGTGCCAAGGCGGAATCAAGTGCCTTTTGCTTGTCCGAAGATTTCCTGTCTGTCATGTCGAGTAGTTCTGCCGTACCCATTGGTCCTGTTCCTTATTTCACGTCCGCGTAAGCGCGGCAATATTGCTCATGTTCGCCTCTTGTTCTTATTTGCGTGTATGAGACCAAAAAGAGAACATTGCAACCGATTTGTTTCAATTTTTTGGCAGATTCGCCTTAACAGACGGTTATTGGCTACTGCAGTTGCTCTTGAACGACAGTGGTGAGTTGGGTGAGAGAAAAGGGCTTGGCCAAGAAAACCGAATTGGGAATTCGTGACTGATTTTCTGCCAGACTTTCCTCTGCATAGCCTGACACAAAGACAACGCGCGTTTCAGGCCGTTCAACCAATGCCTGTTTGACCCAGCTTGGTCCATCGAGGCCCGGCATAATCACATCCGTGACAAATACGTCGACCTTCAATGCACTGTCCCGCAAGGTTTCCAACGCATCTTCTGCATTTTCCGCTTCCAGAACAGTGTAACCCCGCAACCTCAAGGCGCGCGATGCAAATGCGCGGACCGGAGCCTCGTCTTCGACGAGCAAAATAACACCATCCCCGGGCTGCGGCGCGATCGTTGGTTTAACATCCTCTTCGCGGTGTTGAGAAACCAATTGGCGGTCGTGAGCTGGAAAATAAAGCGTAAACAAAGTGCCTTGGCCGGCTTTGCTGTCGACAAATATGTAACCGCCCGATTGTTTAACGATCCCGTAGGCTGTTGAAAGGCCAAGTCCGGTCCCTTCCCCAGTCTTCTTGGTGGAATAAAATGGCTCAAAGATTTTGGGCATCTTGTCAGGATCAATGCCGCATCCGGTGTCCTCGACTTCGACTCGAATGTAGTGGCCCGCAGGAACAGTAGCCCTGTCTCTCTTCAGGTCATCGACAAGACTATCCAATTGTACTCGAACACCGATCGTCCCACCGTCTTTCATTGCATCGCGTGCGTTGACGACCAAGTTCATGATCACTTGCTCAAATTGGCGACGATCCGCACGAATAACCTTGTCGATATTCTCAATTTGAAGGTCCAAGGTGATCTTCTCACCAACGAGCCGATTCAGCAGGTGCATGAGATCTGACATCGTGTTGCGCAAATCAAGCGACTGCGGGCGCAGGTTTTGTTTCCGTGAGAAGGCCAGAAGTTGCCCTACCAAACTGGCCGCGCGGTTTGAGTTTTGCGCAATCTGCATGAGGTCCGAGTAGTCGGGATCATTTTCATCGTGTCTGAGAAGCAGTAAGTCGCAGTGCCCGTTGATCGCAGTAAGCAGGTTATTGAAGTCATGTGCGACACCACCGGCAAGTTGCCCAATAGCCTGCATTTTCTGGCTTTGAACGAATTGAGCTTCCAGCGTCTTGAGCTCAGTTGCATCATTCAAAATACCAATAAGGAACGGAGCATCTGGAGTATCTACCTTTCCCAAAGTGATCTGAAGATACAGCTCTTTTGACGTTGTGGTCGCTCGGACAAACTCGGACTTCAACAAGCCCCTGCCGACACCGGCATCCGCCAACCATTCGCTGATTGGTCGTCCCATTCCTTCGACCAATTCGTATAAAGGCGGTAGTTCTTCAGCTTCCAGCTCAAGAAGGTTTCGGGCCAATTCGTTGGCCGATAAGACATCCCCGTTCTTGGATATTTTGAGCAAAGGCACAGGCAGCCCGTCAACCAATTGCTCGACAGAATGCAATCGGGAATTGCCGGAAACCTTCCTGATTTGGTTGGCGACATAGGCGACTGTTTCTTCCGGGCCTTGCGAGGCGATTGTCACCGGGTGATGTCCTTGCAACGAAGGCTTTCCGCCGAAAACGGTTTTCATTTCGTCAAAGGCGCGTTCAGCAGCCGGCGTAAGCGCACGCCATCCTGTGGTTTCAGTTCCACAGATTATGGGAATCCCTAGTGACTGCTTAGCAACTTGGGACGATGGCGGTGAAAATCGCCAATACCAAAGGCCTGATCCGATTTCTGTGGCGGTGGTTTTCCAACCAGTGTCGCCCAACAAAGGTGACACACTTTTTGAGCGCTCCAGGTTTCCCGTAAGCCCACGCTGAACGATGCCGCTTGCATCCGCAAATTGCGTTTTTAGCGCAGCCTCCAAACTGTCCGAAACACTTGCATGAAAGTTTTCCCGACCGGATTGGTTCGCAAGAAGTATTTCGCCCTTGGAATTCGTAACGAAGCCCGGCGTCGACTCGGAATTCAATAGTTTTTCAGCCAAAGCCAGATGGTTACGCCGCTGATAAAAATTTAATGCCCTAATTATCCAGTACGTGAAAACCAGACTGGACATGCCTGCTGCGATTGACGGTCCGTTCAAGTCATTCGAGATGTCGGGCTGCCCCAGAAACAAGTAGGCTGAAATCCCAAGCACAAGAACCGAAGCCAAGACTCCGATATAGAGTTTCAGACTTCGACCTTGCGTGTGATCGCTCTGTAAAG
>JAPPOI010000042.1 GCA_028818055.1 Boseongicola sp. | reverse complement strand
TCGTGAATTCGTATCAGAACTGAAACACTTACGGTCGAAAAGTGTGCCGGGACTGGTGCTTCTGAAACTAAAACTCTACCCTATCTCTCTAAGTTTCCGAATGAATTGTCGAAGGTACCTTCTATGCAAAAGTTATCCCCTGCCCTTGCACTTGCCGTGTTGAGTGCCTGCGCGACGAACGGTGGCTTTTTGCGGGAACTGCCAGAGGATGTCGTGGCGCTCGCCGCGCCAAATCAGAATTTACAAGCCGTCAAATTGCTCGAGGAAGACGGTTGCTACTGGTACGAGCACGACGGGCCCGTAGAAACGACGCTGCTTCCCCTATTAAGCAAGCGCGGACGGCACATTTGCCTCCAGCAGGAAAGTTAGCCCAGTCAGGCCGGCGTCCGTGACACCCTCGTCCTAACTGCGAGCTGACAGTCTTCCTTCGGGTGGATAGAGATAAGCAGTTGAGCCCACCTGAACATTTTCATAAAGCCCGATGATGTGCGCCATGACCATGCGGACGCACCCCGAACTCGCACGACCACCAATCGATCGCGGATACGGCGTTCCATGGATACGAAGATATGTGTCGCGATTTCCAACAAACAAATAGAATGCCCGCGAACCAAGCGGGTTGCGTGGGCCACCATCCATACCGTCTGCAAATTGTTCAAACGCTGCAGGTTCTCGTTCAATCATCTCATCAGTTGGTCGCCACGTTGGCCATTTACGCTTAAGGCGAATTGAATAGGTTCCCGGCTCGTAAAGGTTGCCTTTTGCAATGGCCACGCCATAGCGCATGGCGGTACCTTCCGGTTCTATGTGGTACAGATAGCGCGCGACCGCATCGACATGGATGTCCCCTGGTGTCAGGCCAGCCTTCGCTTCGACACGTTGCGGCAAAAATCGTTTGTGAAAACCCCAAGGGTTCGAAGTTGCCGGATCGTAGTCCGCCGGTGTCACACGCGCATCCCAACTCGACCACATGCTGCGATCCGAAATTGGTTTACGAGCTGGGGCTTCTTCCACGACCGTTTCCGGAGCCAAGTCGTCGACTGAATCTTCCGACTGTGCCCATGCCCCACCGGCAATGGGCGCCGAGAACAGCGCGCAGGTGGTATTTACGAAATGTCGCCTTGTAAGCATAGCGTCCCTCACGATTAAGTCTGTCTGGCCTTGGTAGCTGGCATCACCTGTTTTTCTGGGGTGCCCGTTTCGCGCATGACCTGTTGGATTGCCAGTATCCAAACAACGGCCAATATTCCACTAAAAGTGGCGTTCCAACTGGCCATGGAGAGTGAAAGAAACTCCCAGACCACATCGTCGCACATGACTAGATTGACCGGTCCATCTGTCGCAGACGGCAAAAGTGCGGTGCCCGAAAGCCCTGACAGTGCGTCAGCTGAGCCAGTGCAGGAGGTGGGGCCTTCCCACCAATCTCGTTCTACGCCGGTATGAAATACCCCTATTGCCGCGGTGGTGAGAGCCGAGAGTGCCCCAACCACTAGCATCAATATAACTGGCAAGCCGAGTGCAATCAGCAGGCCCGCCACGATCGCAACGCCGTGCGGATAACGTTGCCAGATGCACATCGCGCAAGGCGCATATCCAAGCATCTGGAAAAAGAAAGCTCCCAGAAGCAGGGCTGCGGATCCACCAGCTGCAAATATCCCGAGTTGTTTGCCCGTCAACTGCACCTCATTGACCCAATTGGGCCAGTACTTCGAACTCTTGGTCGTGAGTAAAAACGATTTGATACATCATCGAATTGTGTCGCTACTCGCCGTTCAGCAGCTTTCTTCGAGCAGTGTAGTCATCTGCGTCGATATCACCCTTTGCAAAGCGCAAATCGAGCTCGCTCAAGGCTTCAGATTTTCCTGGCTTGTCGCCTTGAATATCTGAGTTGCGTACGAACCAAATTACGGCAGCGACCACTAATCCAAGGACAATTATCCAGAGGATAGGCCCAAACATCATACCCATGCCATATCCCCATCCCGACATGTGGTCATAACCGCCAGGATCGGCTGCGGCCTGAGATGAAAGAAGCGATAAAACTAACACTCCAATTCTAAACATTTCTGTCTCCACGACTGATGACGTCGCAAGCGACGCAACTTTTTTATAGCCGCTCAACTTCCTGTTTTCACGACGAGAAATGTATCAGTTTGTAAAGTTGACCAACACCGCAGCGAAACGCTAACTCCGTCCCTGTTTAGTGGTAATTGAAGAAGCGGTATGGATATTCGAAAACGATCAACGCTCATCACACTAGGTGCGATTGCCTTGGGTTACGGTGCATTGCGGACAGCGCCGTCGCTTCTTCCTGAGAAACTTGAATTGGAACAACTCGAACACCCTGCTGGCTTCCGAAAGTTCATCGCAGGCGAGTCGTCGCGAAGTTTCGATCCCTTTGTTGGGTTAGACACTCCTGAAAGCAACGCGGATACAGCGCGCAAAGAGGCCGCTTTTGTTCGTGTCTCAAACAATATCTGTGATGCACTATACGGCGAACTAAATGTCAGCTCAGCCATGGTCCCAATGGCATCGTTCTCTGACTACTATTGCCCATACTGCCGTGTCCAAACCAAAAGATTGGCCGAGATCACGAACGCGATGCCAAACCAAGTAGCAGTCGCCTGGCACGAGCTACCACTCCTGGGCGACAGTTCAAACCTTGCGGCCAAAGCCGCGCTCGCTGCGAAACGACAAGGCGCTTACGTGTCGTTCCACGAAAGGCTGATGACCACGCCTTTTCAGGCATCGCCTGAGTATCTCTCGCGGCTTGCGGGTGATCTCGGTGTGGATGAAAATCGATTGATTATGGATATGGAGAGCGCCGAAGTTGTTCAAGAATTGGAGAACAGTTCGGCTCTCGCCCGTGTATTTGCCTTTGTCGGCACACCGGCGCTCGTCATTGGACGCACGGTCGTTCAAGGTCAAATCAGCGACAAGCTGATCCATGAGATCATCGATCTGGAAGGCAGCGAGGGTTGGAATACAATCTGTGCCACGACTTGATTGAAACTACTCACCTCTGGCGGTTGTGCCAGCTCCTCAAAAAACGGATTGGAGTTCAATTGGATAGAAGAAGCTTTTTGGCGCTCTCATTTGCATTGGTAGTGCCCAGCATTGCCGCTGCCACCGTTCGAGAAATCTGGTCTGCGCCCGAAGCCGCCAAAGCTCTCGACGACGGTTCGATCATCCTAATTGATGTTCGTTCGCGCTCCGAATGGGTTGAAACGGGTCTTGCAAAGGGTGCATGGCCGATCAGCATGCACGAACGCGGGTTTGAACGTCGACTATTTGCTGCCCGTGATCTCGCAGGTGAAAAACCCATTGCATTGATTTGCGCTACTGGAGGTCGCAGCGCGCGTCTTCTGGCGGCCTTAAAACGCGCGGGCTACCCGGGGTTTGTTGACGTCTCTGAGGGGATGCTTGGCTCTCGCCGCGGTCCCGGTTGGATCGCGCGGGGTTTACCTTTGACCGGTCTTGAAGCAGCTCTTGGCGGACTTCCGGAAGAGCTGCAGTGAATAGCGAAAAAGCCGTGGCAATTCGGCTAGGTTGGAACGCAATACGCGTCCTAGCGCTATTGACCTGTTGGATCAGCGTTTCGCTACCAGAGACGACTCAAGCCGCCGAGTCGGACGTATTCGAGAACCCTGCTCTGACTGCGAGACTGATTTCGGCGGAAGACGGCATTGCGCCGAATTCCGGCACCGTCTCTTTGGGATTGGTCCTCAATTATGCCGAAGGCTGGAAGGGATATTGGCGAACGCCGGGCGAAGTCGGGCTAGCACCGGAAGTAAGCTGGGCTGACTCCACCAATCTCTCGTCGGCAGAAATTCTCTGGCCTGCACCAGAGCGCTTTGAAGCCTTTGGGATCGAGAACTTTGGATATTCCGGTGAGGTTATTCTGCCAATACGAGCGACGTTGAGTGGCCGAGGCAATCCGTTGGACCTACGGTCCAAAATAACACTTTTAACCTGCTCCGACGTTTGCGTGCCGCATTCGTTTGAACTGACCCTGGACTTGCCAACTGGCACAGGCATCGATCAGACGTCCGCCAACGCAATCGCTGCTTTCGCCGCGCGGGTCCCAGCGACAGCCGAAGAAAGCGACATCGAAATCACTACCGTTGCCGTTGATGCAAAATCTACCGAATTGTTCGTGACGGCAGAGAGTGATCGGGCCTTCAAATCGGTGGATGTATTCCCTGAGTTCGGACCTCAGGCAACATTTGGCAAGCCAGATATTCGACTTTCTCAGGACCGATTGTCGTTTTGGGCACGTATCCCGGTACATTCTTGGTCAAACGATGAACAGACCCCTCTGGTGACAGTGACCGACAAAGATCGAGCGGTCACCGTACCTGTCGTCCTAAGCACCGAGATCCCAGCTCCACCATACGAAACCGCGCCTTTGGAAAGAAGGAAACTCCAACTGGCGACGATTGTAGTGATCGGCTTCTTGGGCGGCATGATCCTGAATGTGATGCCGTGCGTATTGCCAGTTTTGTCAATCAAACTTGCCTCGGTGATGAAAGTGAACGGTCGCTCCCAGCGCGTGATCCGGAACGGCTTTCTGTTTTCGGCTTTCGGCGTACTGACCTTTGTTTGGCTTCTCGCCTTGATGGTTCTTGGCCTCAAATGGATTGGTGTGTCGGTTGGTTGGGGCATCCAGTTTCAAAACCCATTCTTTGTCGGCTTGATGTTTATTGTTGTTGCGATGTTCTCCGCCAACCTATTTGGCCTTTTCGAATTTGCTCTGCCCAGAGTCGTTCAAGACCGACTCGGAGCAGGAAGCACACGTACTGGTTATTCGGCAGACTTCGGCACGGGTCTCCTTGCGGCCGTACTGGCAACTCCATGCTCTGCCCCTTTGCTTGGAACTGCCATCACATTCGCCCTTGCAGGGAAGGCAATCGACGTTTTCGTCGTCTTCACGGCGCTTGGATTAGGATTGGCTTCACCATACTTGTTGGTCGCCGCGCGCCCGAATCTTGTTGAGCGCTTGCCGCGCCCCGGGCACTGGATGTTGCTCGTCAAAGCGGGCCTAGGATTACTTTTGCTGGTAACCGCCGCATGGCTTCTTTTCGTTCTCATTGGGCTGGCAGGACTGCGAGTGACGACAATAATAGCTGCCTCTACAGCGGTAATCATTTTTCTGCTTACGGCGAAATTGTCGAACCCAACGATCCGGCACGGCTTAATTGTCGCAAGCCTCGCCATATCACTGATTTCCATCGGAACACTCACTTCGCAATCAAAAACCGAAGTCGCATCTGACCTCAATTATTGGCAGGCTTTCGAGCCCCAAGAGATCGCTCGGCACGTATCGGAAGGCCATACAGTCTTTGTCGATGTAACGGCTGATTGGTGCCTGACTTGCAAAGCAAACAAGACGTTGGTCTTGGACCGTGAACCGGTCGTCGATCGGCTGGAAGATGCGGAAATTGTCGCCATGCAGGCCGACTGGACCCGTCCAAATGAAGATATCTCGCGGTTCCTCGAACGTCACGGACGTTACGGCATTCCCTTCAACATTGTATTCGGCCCCGGAGCACCATCAGGCATTGCGCTTCCGGAAGTACTAACAAAGGCTCGGGTGATGGAAGCAATAGACGAAGCGTCTTCGGCCACTGTTGGCGCTGAAGTTCTTACGCGCGAACCAAGTTGACATTGGACAGCTGAAAGTAGACGCTACGCCGGTCTGGGTTATGGTGGATCAAATCCATCAAAGGGAATGCAGTGCGGCACCCGCCAAATCTGCAGCTGCCCCCGCAACTGTAAGCAGCGAGCCCTTCCTCTATGCCACCGGATTTCCGGGAAGGCGGGAAGTAAGCGATGACCTGTAAGCCAGGAGACCAGCCCAGACAAAAACGTAACAAACACCATCGGGTGAGATGGAGGAGATAAAATGGAACCGACATCTATTACATCTTCAGCCAGCAAAGCGGCTGCGTAAGTTTACGTCATGTGGACTGGCGCGTTACTTGTGACATTTTCCCGGAACGGTC
>JAPPOI010000370.1 GCA_028818055.1 Boseongicola sp. | reverse complement strand
CTCGTGCAATAGTTGGTACAATCGTCGTCTTTGCGGTTATTTCCGGCGTTCATAGTTGGCTTGGCTACAATCCGTTCGGTGCCTGATATGAAGACCAATCCAGGACGTTTCTTCGAAGATTACTCGGTCGGCGAAATCATCAAGCATTCCGTGCCGCGAACGCTGACTGGAGGCGAGCGTGGGATTTATACTTCGCTCTACCCGGCACGCCACGCCCTGCATTCATCTTCCGAATTCGCGAAGAGTTGCGGGCTTTGCGGCGATGAGTTCGATGATCTCATCACGTTCCACACGGTATTCGGAAAGACCGTTCCTGATATCTCTCTGAACGCTGTCGCAAATCTTGGCTATGCCGAAGGGCGTTGGCTTCGCCCCGTCAAGCCCGGTGACACAATGACCGCGACGTCCGAAGTTATTGGCGTCAAGGAAAACTCCAGCGGCAAGACGGGCGTGCTTTGGGTCAGAACGACCGGTTGGGCGCAAGACGGAGACCCTGTTCTTGAATATGTACGCTGGGTCATGGTCCGTAAGCGCGACGCAGGCTCATCTGCGCCGGATCCTGTCGTACCCGAGTTGAACAATAGTATTCCTGCGAGTGATCTCGTTTTGCCGGGCGGTCTGACGTTTGACGAGTATGATTTCGACCTTGCCGGTGAACCACACCGTTGGGGCGACTATGAGGTGGGCGAGCAGATTGATCATGTTGATCGGGTGACCGTCGAAGAAGCCGAGCACATGATGGCCACTCGGCTTTGGCAAAACACCGCAAAGGTACATTTCGACGCGACCAACCGGGAAGACGGCAAGCGCCTGATCTATGGCGGCCACGTTATTTCAATGGCGCGCGCATTGTCCTTCAACGGTTTGGCGAATGCACAGTTGCTCGTGGGCCTGAACGCCGGAACCCATGCTGCGCCGTGTTTCTCGGGCGATACGATCTGTGCGTGGTCCGAAGTTCTGGAGAAGTCCGAAACGAATGTTTCCAGCGTTGGCGCTTTGCGGCTGCGTTTGGTTGCGCATCGTCATGATGTCGAACCATTCAAGTTGAAGACCGTCGAAGGCAAATATGAGCCAGGCGTGCTTCTTGATCTCGATTATTGGGCGCTCTTGCCAAGATAACCTGAACTTTGTGATCACAAACGAAAAGACTGTGATCGATTCACTCGAGATTTTACGAAATGTGAGCGGTAAACGGCAATTCGTCACAGCCCAAGGACGTGACACTGCCGCTCAGTTTGGTATCCAATAGCCAAAAGGATCTAAGGGAGCCGACTATGGCCGACGTAAACCGGGGCAATCGCCCGCTTTCGCCGCACCTGACGATTTACCGTCCGCAACTCACGTCCATGACGTCGATTTTAACGCGCATTACCGGGAACGCGCTTTTGGTGGCGGCGCTTTTGATCGTTTGGTGGTTCCTGGCCGCAGCATCTTCACCCGAGTATTTTGCCGTCGTCGATGGTGTGATCACATCTTGGTTTGGCGATTTGGTCATGACGCTTTCGGTTTGGGGGCTTTGGTACCATTCGTTGGCGGGGCTTCGGCACTTGTATTGGGATACAGGTCGCGGCCTTGAGGTCGATACTGCTGAAAAGCTCGGCATTGTTATCATCGTCCTGTCGGTTGTCCTGACAGTTCTTACACTTTTGATCGTTTAAGGAATTCGGCGATGGCTTATATGACCGACCTCAAACGCGCGATCGGAAAAGGCTCCGCTCGTGAAGGCACGGAACACCACTGGTCGATGACGAAATCATCAGTGGCCTTGTTGATACTCGTACCACTCTTCGTTTTCACCTTTGGCCCAATGCTGGGTGAACCGCATGCCGACGTCGTGGCGTACTTCCAGCGACCGTTTCCAGCAATTGTAGCCGCTTTGACGATTGTTGTCGGTTTCATGCACTTCAAAGGCGGCGCTCAGGCGTTGATCGAAGACTACGTTCATGGCCTGGCCCGCAAAATCACAATCATTCTGATGATCTGCCTGTGCTACGGCGCTGCTGCGACCGGGCTGTTCGCGATCGCGAAGATCGCGCTTTAAGGGACCGAACATGGCTGCTTACGATTACGAAACTCACGAATATGACTGCATCGTTGTAGGTGCAGGTGGATCGGGACTGCGCGCAACTCTCGGAATGGCCGAACAAGGCCTTCGCACCGCGTGCATTACCAAGGTATTCCCTACGCGATCACATACGGTTGCCGCACAGGGCGGCATCGCTGCTAGCCTTGGCAATATGGGCCCGGATCATTGGCATTGGCACATGTACGATACGGTCAAAGGCTCGGATTGGCTCGGCGACACCGACGCGATGGAATATCTGGCACGTGAGGCCCCAGCCGCGGTTTACGAACTTGAACATTACGGTGTTCCGTTTAGCCGAACCGAGGAAGGCAAGATTTACCAGCGTCCATTTGGTGGTCACACGACAGAGTTTGGTGAGGGTCCACCGGTCCAACGGACTTGCGCGGCAGCTGACCGAACAGGACACGCCATTCTGCATACGCTTTACGGTCAAAGCCTGAAGAACAACGCCGAGTTCTACATCGAGTACTTTGCCATCGATCTGATCATGGACGATGAAGGGTCATGTCAGGGTGTTGTCGCCTGGTGTCTGGAAGACGGTTCAATTCACGTCTTCAACGCCAAGATGACAGTTCTTGCCACAGGCGGTTATGGACGTGCTTACTTCTCGGCGACGTCTGCACACACATGCACGGGCGACGGCGGTGGAATGGTGGCACGCGCTGGGCTTCCTCTGCAGGACATGGAGTTTGTGCAGTTCCACCCGACCGGAATTTACGGGGCCGGATGTCTGATTACCGAAGGTGCTCGCGGTGAAGGCGGTTACCTGACGAACTCTGACGGCGAGCGCTTCATGGAGCGCTACGCCCCGACTTACAAAGACCTTGCCAGCCGCGATGTTGTGAGCCGCTGCATGACAATGGAAATTCGCGAAGGTCGCGGTGTTGGTGACAATGGTGACCACATTCACCTCCATCTGAACCACCTTCCGCCCGAAACGCTTGCCGAGCGACTGCCTGGCATCTCAGAGAGCGCGCGCATCTTTGCAGGGGTAGATTTGACGAAGGAACCGATCCCGGTTCTTCCGACGGTTCATTACAACATGGGGGGCATTCCAACGAATTACTGGGGCGAGGTTCTGAACCCTACAAATGACGATCCAGATCGCATTGCGCCCGGCTTGATGGCTGTGGGTGAGGCTGGTTGTGCCAGCGTGCACGGTGCAAACCGGCTTGGTTCAAACAGCTTGATCGATCTCGTTGTCTTCGGACGCGCCGCTGGTATCCGTGCCGCGCAGGTCGTTGATCCGAATAGCCCCAACCCGTCACTCAACAAGAAGAGCGTCGAAAAAGCGCTCGATCGCTTCGATGGGTTGCGCCATGCCAAAGGCACCGTCGCGACGGCCGAGCTGCGGCTGGAAATGCAGAAAACCATGCAGGCCGATGCGGCAGTCTTCCGCACGGACAAGACTTTGGCCGAGGGCGTCGACAAGATGTACGGCGTCGCTGGAAAGATGGACGACATTCAAGTGACCGACCGGTCGTTGGTGTGGAACAGCGATCTGATGGAAACACTTGAGCTGACCAATCTTATGCCAAACGCGCTTGCGACAATTGTCGGCGCAGAGGCTCGCAAAGAAAGCCGAGGCGCACATGCTCATGAAGATTACCCAGATCGTGATGATGAAAATTGGCGGGTTCATACCTTGTCATGGGTTAACGGAAAGGTCGATCTAGACTATCGGCCGGTGCACTTGAATCCGTTGATGGGTCACAACGAGGGCGGCATTGATCTCAAGAAGATCGCTCCAAAGGCGCGGGTGTACTGATGCGAGTTTTTGCTGTTCTGACGGCTGCGCTTCTTGCGGCATGTGCACCGCCGCCAGAACTGACAATTGAAGAGCGTGCCGAGCAGACAGCGGCGGCGGCGGTCAGTGTTCTCTTCCCGGAAACCGATCCCTTACCGGTCGCAAATTGCGTGCGTGATCTAGCCGAGTTTGAAGAATTGATCACCTTGGCAAACGGGTCTCCCGAAACACCGGAAGACGAAACGATTGCTTTGGTTGATGAAATTTTAGAGCGCGCCGAAGTTGCCGACTGCGTGCGATTTAATAACGTGGTGCTAGGAGTTTAGGTAATGCGTTGGCTGGCATTGATATTCCTTATTCCTTTGGCGGTTGCTTGCGGTCCCGTGTCCCCGGAATTGGCTGCTGATCAGTGCGAAGAAAGAGCCCGAAAGGCGGTCGGTCCAACCGGGGAAATAGGAATTGGCATCAACAGTGATGGGGACGTCAAAAATAAAATTTCTATTGGCGTGTCGACAGACTTTTTGCGCGGTGCCGACCCGCAGCGCGTGTACGAAGATTGTGTTTTCAAAAAAACCGGACAGGGGCCAATTCGGCCATTGGTGCTTTGATGCGCGTCTTGGCTCTTCCATTGCTGGCTTTGGCCGCGTGTACAACGGCGCAGCAAGATAGACTCGCCCAAGATGCCGCGAAACAAGCCATCCGACCCGTTCTGGCCGAACGACTGCCTGGCGTTCCTGTCGAGCCAGCCGTTGACTGCGTTATCGAAAATGCATCAGCGAATGAAATTCTGGTCCTTGCTGCAGACGCGGTGACCGGGCCAACCGCTTCCACCGTTGAAATTGTTACGGACATACTTGCGCGTCCCGACACAATAACCTGTCTCGCCACAGAAGGGCTTCCGGTCCTCATTGGGCAGCTTTAGGACAAGGATCACTCGTTATGGTTCAACTTACGCTTCCGAAAAACTCTACGATCCGCACGGGCAAATCGTGGCCCAAACCGGAAGGCGCCACGAACGTTCGGAAATTTCAGATCTATCGCTGGAATCCGGATGACGGGAAAAATCCGCAGGTCGATACCTACTTTGTCGATATGGATACCTGCGGGCCGATGGTTCTGGACGCGCTGATCAAGATCAAGAACGAGATCGACCCAACGCTCACCTTCCGCCGGTCCTGCCGCGAAGGCATCTGCGGGTCCTGCGCGATGAACATCGACGGCATCAACACGCTCGCCTGTATCTACGGCATGGATGAAATCAAGGGCGACGTGAAGATCTATCCGCTGCCCCACATGCCGGTCGTGAAAGATCTTATTCCTGACCTCACCCATTTCTATGCCCAGCATGCCAGCATCATGCCCTGGCTCGAAACCAAGACAAACCGGCCGCAAAAAGAGTGGAAGCAATCAATTGAAGACCGGAAAAAGTTGGACGGCCTTTATGAATGCGTGATGTGCGCATCTTGTTCTACATCATGCCCAAGTTACTGGTGGAACGGCGATCGCTATCTTGGACCTGCTGCGCTTTTACATGCGTATCGCTGGATTATTGATAGTCGTGATGAAGCGACAGGAGAGCGGTTGGATGACCTCGAAGATCCGTTCAAGCTTTACCGGTGCCATACCATCATGAACTGCGCAAAGACTTGTCCGAAGGGTCTGAACCCGGCCAAGGCGATCGCTGAGATCAAGAAAATGATGGTTGAGCGCATCGTCTAAACGGCGATTGCTGCGCCGGAAGCAGGCTCAGCAATGTCGATCTGACGTTCCAATTTTCACAATCTTGCCAAAATTGGTTCAACTTTAGGCGTCAGTTCCGAAGCAAAGCAATTTTTGTTTCGGAGATATTATATGAAAAAGCCATCCATCCCATTTGGCATGTTCATTTCATTCCTGGCCTTGTCAGCTTGTGGTGGCGGAGGTTCGTCAAGCCTTGACGCATTTGCGGCAGAATATGCTGCACTCGGTGCAGACCCCACGCTTGCCAGCATGACTCCCAATGCAACGGTTGACGCCTTAAACGGCGCTGCGAATTATTCCGGGGTAATCAACATTGGCACTGATGATCCAGCAAACCCAGCTGGCACAGCTTCGTATTATGGTAATTTGGATATTGCTTTTAACTACAAAAGCAAGACAACGAAGGATACAATAACCGTTACGGCAGGAAATTTCGTTCAGTTCTTCTCAA
>JAPPOI010000165.1 GCA_028818055.1 Boseongicola sp. | reverse complement strand
ATTTTGGCACCAACGCTCGACCACCAATTCATGGCCTCGTCCAACGGAAGTCCGCGCCGGTCTTGTCGCTCTGGCTCGGCATCCAAATAGTTCACCAGGCTTTCCGTCGCTCCAGCCAACCTGCGACTGTCCTCGTGCAAGTTTCGATGAAAGCGCGCGGTCCATTCAGGTTCAATCGACTCGCCTTCTGCCAAAATGGTGCTTGTCGACCGAATTGCGGTCACTACCGAAAGAATGTTGTGAAGCGATGCCGACAAGTATGGATCGTGCACAAGCCTGTCTGTCAAAGTTTCCACGACACCTTCAAGCTCGGCTATCCGGTCTGCCTGGGAAACCAAGTGGTTTGCAAACATCGGGAATCGTGCAGCAAGTTCTTCGCTCCGCTCTCCGGTCTGCTCAGATGGCAGCCCCAAGGCATTGAGACGGTTGATGACAGCCGCTTCGGATTCACCGCTAAGCTCTTCGGGACTTGTCTTGAGCGCTGTTGCCACCCGCGACAACAATCCGCCGGCGATCGCTCGACGATTGTGCTCGATCAGATTGAGGTAGCTGGGCGAAATGTCGCATCGCAGCGCCAATTCGGTTTGCCGCACCCCTAACGCCTTTCGGATACGGCGGATTTTCGTGCCAACCAACACGCGTTCGGCCATGGATTTCTCCCACGAAATCAGGGGTGTTTTGCACCCGCAGGAAAATTTTTTACAAAACTTACAGAGTATCTGTACATTTTTTGACAAAAAAGTCCAATGGCTACGTACTGTTAGTAGCTGTTTTTCCAAAACCCATGAATAATGCACCCACCTTTAAAAAGGGTCCGGCCGCCTTGAGGAGGGCACGCGAGACACTTCGCACAGCCGGAATTTCCAATTGGGAGGACTTACATGTCTAAATCAAACATCACTCGCCGCGGTGTCATCAAAACCGGCGCTGCAGCAGGTGTTGCCGGTCTGGCCACACCGACGATCTTTGACGGATCGGCTTGGGCCGGAAGCCACACTGGTTTCACGAACGCTCCGCAGGGCGGCACAGTTACTCTGGGCTTCAACGTCCCGCAAACTGGTCCCTACGCGGACGAGGGCGCTGACGAACTTCGCGCTTACGAACTTGCTGTTGAGCACCTGAACGGTGGCGGCGATGGCGGTATGATCCCGACCTTCTCGTCGAAGACGCTGGAAGGTAACGGTATCCTCGGCAAGAAAGTCGAGTTCGTCACAGGCGACACACAGACCAAGTCTGACGCTGCTCGTGCATCGGCTAAGTCGATGATCGAAAAAGACGGCGCCATCATGATCACTGGCGGTTCGTCTTCGGGCGTTGCCGTTGCTGTTCAAGCGCTGTGTCAGGAAGCTGGCATCATCTTTATGGCCGGTCTGACTCACTCGAACGACACAACCGGTAAAGACCGGAAAGCCAACGGCTTCCGTCACTTCTTCAACTCGTACATGTCCGGTGCTGCACTTGCTCCGGTGTTGGCCAACGCATACGGCAAAGACCGTAAGGCCTATCACCTGACCGCAGACTACAACTGGGGTTACACAACTGAAGAAGCTGTTGTTCAAGCGACAGAAGGCATGGGTTGGGAAACTGTCAACGCTGTGAAAACACCGCTGACACAGACTGACTTCTCGTCTTACATCGCGCCGGTTCTGCAGACAGATGCAGACGTTCTGGTTCTGAACCACTACGGCGGCAACATGATCAACTCGCTGACGTCGGCTGTTCAGTTCGGCCTGCGTGACAAGGTCGCTAACGGCAAGAACTTCGAAATCGTCGTTCCGCTGTATTCGCGTCTGATGGCTCGTGGTGCTGGTGCCAACGTTAAAGGCATCTTCGGTTCCACAAACTGGCACTGGTCGCTGCCTGACGCAGGTTCGCAGGCGTTCACCAAATCGTTCGGCACGAAGTACGGCTTCCCGCCGTCGCAGGCTGCACACACGGTGTACTGTCAGACCCTGCTTTATGCAGATGCAGTAAACCGCGCTGGTTCGTTCAACCCATGCGCAGTTGCCGAAGCTCTCGAAGACTTCGAGTTCGACGGTCTGGGCAACGGCAAGACGCTCTATCGTGGCGCTGACCACCAGTGCTTCAAAGACGTTCTCGTCGTGAAGGGTAAAGAGAACCCGACTTCGGAATTCGACCTTCTCGAGATCGTTGAAGTTACACCAGTCAGCCAGGTCACATACGCACCTGATCACCCACAAATGGGTGGTGCTGAAGCAACTCTGGGTTCTTGTAACCCAGGCGCATAAGCGCATTCGCCGGGCGGGCCTCGCCTGCCCGGCTTCCTTTTCGACAACTTGCAAGCCGTCCCAGCGGGTGCACTGATCGAGGTGGGGATATGGAAGCCTTAATCCTTCAAGTACTAAACGGTCTCGACAAGGGCAGCGCCTATGCGCTCATCGCTCTTGGCCTGACTTTGATTTTCGGCACGCTTGGTGTCGTCAACTTCGCTCACGGCGCGCTGTTCATGATCGGCGCATTCTGTGCGGTGACACTTCAGCGTTTGCTCAGCCTGAGCCGAGAAATCGTGGATGAAACCAAAACCGACTTCTTGGGCAACCCTCTGAAAGTCGACATCCCCTACCTGTATGATTGGTTTGGCGCCGATGCCGGACAATCGATCATCAATTGGTCGGTGCCGCTCGCGATCCTGTTCTCGATCCCGATCATGGTGATCGTTGGGTTTGCGATGGAGCGCGGCCTGATCAAGCACTTCTACAAGCGCCCGCACGCCGACCAGATCCTTGTGACGTTCGGCTTGGCGATCGTGCTTCAAGAGATCATCAAATATTTCTACGGCGCGAACCCAATTCCAACGCCTGCCCCACCGGCGTTTACCGGATCGTTTGATTTCGGTGTTCTTTTGGGCTTCGATCCGTTCCAGATCGTCTATCCTTATTGGCGCCTCATCTACTTCTCGTTCGCGATGATCATTATCGCCGGGGTCTTTGCATTCCTCCAGTTTACCACCTTCGGGATGGTCGTGCGGGCAGGTATGGCCGACCGCGAGACAGTTGGAATGCTTGGCATCAACATCGACAAGCGGTTCACCATCATGTTCGCGATCGCGGCTTGTGTCGCGGGCTTGGCGGGCGTGATGTACACGCCGATCAACTCCCCGAACTACCACATGGGTATGGACTTCCTGGTCTTGTCCTTCGTGGTCGTGGTCGTGGGCGGCATGGGTTCGTTACCCGGAGCAGTCTTGGCAGGCTTCCTGCTGGGTATTCTCGAAAGCTTCGCCTCAATGGCCCAAGTCATCGCCATCATCCCCGGCATCAACCAGATCATCATCTATTTGGTCGCCATCATCGTACTGCTGACACGTCCACGTGGCCTGATGGGTCGCAAGGGCGTCATGGAGGAATAAGCCATGCTGGGTCTTAACAAGAAAGACGCCGGGCTCTTTACGATCGTCATCGTTCTGACGATGCTCGCCCCCTTCATCCTGAACCCCTTCCCCGAAAACTCGGAATTGGCGCAGTTCAACGCGGGTTACCCCGACTTGATGCAGCGTTTCGTAATCTTCGGAATCTTCGCGATCGGGTTCAACATCCTCTTCGGCCTGACCGGGTATCTGTCCTTTGGCCACGCTGCCTTCTTGGGTGTCGGTTCCTACGCGGCCATCTGGATGATGAAGCTGCTCACACTGAACGTGATCCCGGCCATCATCATGGGCATTATCTTTGCCGGATTGTGTGGTGGAGGGGTTGGCTTTGTAGCGCGCAGCCGGTCGGGCATCTACTTCTCGATCCTGACGCTCGCGTTTGCTCAGATGTCTTACGCTCTTGCGTATTCGGTTCTGACGCCCATCACCGGCGGCGAAACCGGATTGCAGATCAAAGCCACCGACTCCCCGCTTATGTCCAGCGTTCCTGAAGGTGAGATTGGCCGCGCCAACCTCTTCGGACTGGAAATGGGTTCGAGCTATGAGCTTTCGGTTGGCGGATGGCTTTTCACGTTCAACGCCGGCTACTACATCGCGGCGGTCTGTATGTTGATTGCCTTCTATCTGTCGATCCGGCTCTTCCGGTCGCCATTCGGCATGATGCTGCGCGCGGTGAAGTCGAACCAGCAGCGGATGAACTACACCGGCCTGAACTCGAAGCCCTACACGCTGGCGGCATTCGTAATTTCGGGCATGTATGCCGGTCTTGCCGGTGGCCTCATGGTCGCAATGGACACTCAGGTTGGCCCGGAGCGCATGTTCTGGACGGCTTCGGGTGAGGTTGTTCTTATGGCCATTCTCGGCGGTGTTGGCACGCTGATCGGCCCAGTGCTTGGCGCCGGAATGATCAAGTACATGGAAAACATCATTTCCAAGATCAACGACAACATCCTGCATCAGTGGTTTGCATTCATGCCGGACGGAATTGAGGACTTTATGGTCTTCATCATTCATCCGTTCATCGGCAAAGGCTGGCACCTGACCTTGGGCATCGTGTTCATGCTGGTCGTGATCTTCCTGCCAGGTGGTCTCGTTGAAGGCGGACAGCGCATCGGACGACTGTTCGGACGCAAAAAGCGTGCCGAAGCAGAAGCCGAATCCACTGCCAAGACGCCTGCGGAATAAGGAGAACCAAAGATGGGTATTCTTGAAGTCAAAGGCGTCAACAAGCGCTTCGGAGGTCTCCAAGCACTTGGCGATGTCAATCTCAGCGTGGCGGAAAACAGCGTACACGCAATCATCGGACCAAACGGCGCAGGTAAATCCACTCTGCTGAATTGCCTCGTCGGAAAGCTGATCCCGGATACTGGGTCGGTGATGTTTGATGGAAATTCGGTCCTCGGTCGCAAGCCTCATGAAATCAACCAGATGGGGATCAGCCGGGTCTTCCAGACACCAGAAATCTTCGGTGATTTGACGGTTATGGAAAACATCCTGATCCCATGCTTCGCCAAGAGAGATGGCTCGTTCCGGATGCATGCATTCGAAGGCGTCAATCACGAAACTGCGTTGATGGAAAAGGCTGAAAACATCCTCGAAGACGTCAACATGGCCGAGAAACGCGACATGCATGCGGCCTCTCTTTCACGGGGTGACAAACGGCGATTGGAAATGGCCATGTGTCTTGTCCAAGAACCGAGGTTGCTGCTTTTGGATGAACCGACCGCGGGCATGGCCCGGGCCGACACCAACAACACGATCGACCTGTTGAAAGAGATCAACCAAAAGCGTGACATCACGATGTGCATTATCGAGCACGATATGCATGTGGTGTTTAGTCTCGCCGAACGGATTACCGTCCTTGCTCAGGGCACACCGTTGGTCGAGGACACGCCTGAAAACATCAAAGGCAACCCGAAGGTTCAGGAAGCCTATCTGGGCGAAAGCCAGCACTGAGGGGAATGACAGATGCTAGACGATAAACCCTTCGACAAGCGCGCCAACAACGCAGCAACCGCACCCGCCTATCTTTCCGTTTGGAACATCGAAAGTTTCTATGGCGAAAGCTACATCGTCCAAGACGTGAGCTTTAATGTTCATGAAGGCGAAATTCTTGCGCTGCTGGGCCGTAACGGTGCGGGCAAAACGTCAACGTTGCGAACAATCGCACGTATGGACAACCCGGAACTCCGTCACGGAGAAATCTGGCTTGATCACAAGCCGCTGCACCAGATGTCCAGCCACGAAGCTGCGCAGAACGGCATTGCATTGGTGCCAGAAGATCGGCGCATCATCCCAGGCCTGACAGTGGAAGAGAACCTTCAGCTGGCTCAGATCGCACCACCGGTCGGTTGGTCGCTTGAGCGCATTTATGACCTGTTCCCTCGCCTTGGGGAACGCCGCCGGCAGGATGGTGTGACGCTCTCAGGTGGTGAACAGCAAATGCTGGCCATCGCACGAGCCTTGGCCCGTGACATCAAAGTTCTTCTTCTCGATGAACCGTACGAGGGCCTCGCCCCGGTTATTGTTCAGGAGATTGCCAAGACACTCGATATTATTCGCGATCAGGGCATCACGACGATCATCGTCGATCTAAATGCCGTCGCGGCTTGGAAGCTTGCTGACCGTGCGGTCATTCTCGACACCGGT
>JAPPOI010000421.1 GCA_028818055.1 Boseongicola sp. | reverse complement strand
ACCATGATTGGTAGCAGCCGGAAGCTGTAGCGCGCGCTTGGTACACTTCGGCAGAAAAGCTTGAGCCGCGCCTTGGCGAACGGTTTGAAGAACCGATTTCGGACTATGAACAACCCTTGGCGCCCGCGCGTGACGCAGCACGCGCATACTCGGCCTTGCAGGAATTCGACGATGCTGACGTGATCGCCAACTTCCTGATCGCAAATCCGCAGCACCGTCAGGCCATCCGTCGGGCCCAGATGTCGGAAATCGCGCCTTACAGCGAAATCCGAGACAACACGATCGCTGCCGACATGATGCCCATCGACATGTTACGGGCAAAGCTTTCGTTCTTTGGCGCCACTCATTTCGATCCCCGATCCGATCGCTGGGTTCGCATTTGCATGTATGCCGGGGCGCCGTACCCCGAGGACCTGAACACGGAAAATGCCGACGATTGGGTCTACCCGGAGACCATCGGGTGAGCTTTTCACTGAATGAGGTTGAAGCCACCGCGAAAAAAGCAGCTCGGGGGGCAGGATACCCATGGGGATTGGCAGACGAAGCGGGCAAAGCGACACGCTGGCTTGAAGCGCACGGGATGGCGGGGTGCACCCGTCTGGCTGCTCACCTTCAGACGGTCGACAGCGCAGATTTGGAAAGCTGGACACCGAACACCGCGACAGAGGTGTGGGAGAGCCCGTCAGGACACCTTTGCCCGATTATTACGGGCTCAGCGCTCAGCGATGCCGCCTATCGGTTAAGAGGTGGTCCGATCACGCTAAATCAAGTCCATACACCCCACTTGCTGTTGTCATTCATTGCGGGATGTTCGAACTTTCTAGATCAGGCCATATCTCTCACGTCCGGCAATGCTAAAGCATTGATTTATTTGAAAGAAATGTCCATCGACGGGTCGTTAGGCGACGAACCCTGCGACGTGACGATCGGTTTGGCTGGGCAGGACCCGAAACCGTCCGAGCTTCTCACGCGGGCATCCCCGGATCTCCACGATTGGGCAATTTTGAACCGGTTTGCCAAGCGAACTTATGCACCCGCAACAGCGGCTTCACGTGCGAAGGGAGCAGGCGCAGGTTTGACAGACAACGATTGATTATGATCCCAACGACGGGAAGTAATCTTCGCAGGTTCCTTCGCGATAAACATCAGCCGTACAGCAGTGAAGTCCGCCACCAAATGCATAGGCGTCACGTAGCTCGACTTCGACGACTTCCATGCCCAGCTTATCCATCTGCTCGGCCTGGTAGACTTCAGATTTTTCGACGCACACGGTTTTGGGGTCAAGAACCAGTACATTCATGGAAAGCCAAACGGATGAATAGCACAGCGGTGGTGGTGTGTTGTGCGCAGGTTGAGCTGCGTCAACGATTTCCCAACCGTTGTCCTCAAACATTCCGCGTTGATCGTCAGGTAGACGCCGCTGCGGATTGTTCAGAATTAAACCCGGTCGCAATGGCGTGAAAGTCGCGTCGATGTGGATGGGATAGGGGTCGCCGGGGAAGTTCACGGCATGTACGCGATGATCCGGGAAGTGGCGCCTGATCCACTCGATACCTTTCAGGTTTGTTGTGAATCCGTGCTGAACGACCAAATCCCGTCCAAACCGCAAGACGTCGGCAGCATCGAATAGTGGCTCTTCCTCGGTCGTTACAAAGAACTTTTCAGCCGTCCATTTCAAACGTTTCTCGACGCCGATTTTCTCGGACAAATAATCCGGATGATAGTCCGCATCGGTCAATCGTGGCTTGGGCGCGCTTTCGTGGCGGAAGTTCGGATCGTCTTCCCAATACTGCTGCATCAAAGGGCGGTAGTTCAGATACTCAAACCACCGGCACCGATACGACATTGTGGCTTCCAGGATTTCCGAGCCAACCGTCAGCAAAACATCGCGCGGCGGCATGCAGCCGAATTGACTGTCTGTGTGGAAGTCTGGCGTTGTAACCGCTTCGCTATGGTCAATGGGGGTAGGTCGATCAACGCGAATTCCGCGGGCTTCAAGTTGCCCAGCAAATGTATCCAGTAGCTCGTTGGCCCGATCGATCGTCTCTTGCGGGCGTTTGCCCCACTGGCCGCGCATATCGCTGTCTTCAGGAACCTTGGCGTCGAGTGCGGGTTCCTCTGGTGGGATGTGACAATTATCGGCGCGTCCAACGATGACGTGCTTCAAAGGATCCCATTCATTCCAACTGTTTACGATGGTTTTCTGCACAGCCGTCTCCCCAAACTAGCGTCAGGACGTGGTACGCAGATTTATGCGCCCAAACAAGTCCGCACATGCGCTAAAGTTCAATTTGTTTTGGTTGTCCGACTGGTGGCGTTCGAGCTATTCGCCCAAGGCCTCCCTCAGAAGATCCGTGTATCCAATGCTTGGGTCGAATTCGCCGTGAAGCAGAAACAGAATTGTCTGACGAATAACCAACGGATCATTCATCATGAACGTATGCGTCACAGGCAAGATGATGTGGTCCTTCAAACCCGGAATTTGGGTTGATTCAACCGACACCTTCCCGTCATCAGGGCCGTCGATCAGATAGGAATATACAGGGTTGATGGACTGATTGCCCGCAATCACGCCGGCCTCGAAACTTGGCAACCCTAATTGGTTCGGCGCGCTGTCATCTCCGGTTCCCAAAACCAATCCGGTCGGGCCATTGATCCAGCGAAAGGGCCCCAGATCTCCAAAAATGTCCACCAATTCCGAACCTTGGTTCGGTGGGCCAAGCATGACCAGCCGGCCCATTTTCTCCGGACGATCGGTTTCGAGCCAAGCGCGTACCAAAATGCCACCTAGCGAGTGGGTCACAAAGTGGGTCGTTTGGCCGCCGCATTCCTTGACCGGCTCGTCGAAGATAGTTGCCACAAGTTCTTCGAAAGACTTGGACGTCGACGGGTATCCAACATTTACGGTTTTGAAATCAGAGGCACCAAGCGCGGTCTGCATAATCCGCATCGAGTTTGGACCACGAGCGAGCCCATGCAGAAGAATGACGCAATCTGCAAGCGCAGTGGTCGTGCTCAAAAAGAGCGCCAGGATGGCTGAACTCGTTAATTTCCACGAAATCACAGTAATAAGGCTCGCGATTGTTGCATGGATTGCCTCTGGGTGGCCCAGACCTACACTTTAAAGCAATTGGAAGTGGATGCAAAACTTGGAACAGTCCAATCAAATCGCAATCGTGGGAGCAGGGGTTGCTGGATTGACGGCAGCTATTTTGCTCACCGAAGCTGGGCACCAGCCGATACTGTTCGATAAAGGCCGCAAGATTGGCGGACGACTGGCCACAAGACGGACGCCCGCGGGTCTTTTCGATTACGGTTCACCGGAAGTTCCTAAATCAGGCCCTTGGTCATCTCTTGTTCGAGAACCACGTCTTTTGCCGGGTCACGGTCTGCGCCAGATATTCGACCGGATAGATACAAGATTTGGGGTCCAAAACGGCGTCGAAATTGCGGCTATTTCCCAAGATCGCTCGGGTTGGTCGCTTGCGACATCCGACAATCGTAGCATCGGGCAATTCGCCAACGTTCTGATTACTTCGCCAGCGCCCCAAGCGAAAAATCTGCTAGACCCACTTGGATTGAGCGAATTTGACGACCTGGCCAGCGTTCAGATGGTGCCGGTTTGGACCGTTCTCGTGGCATTTGATGAACATTTGGATTGTCCTGACGAAGTTTCCGCCCACAGCGATGTTTTGGCCGTTCGCCGGATGAACGGCGATGGCGCCGCCGCCAACCATCAAGATCGCTGGGTCATACAGTTTACGCCAGAGTTCTCAACCAATCACTTCGACGCTGAAAAGGACACTATCGCTGACAGTGCACGAAATGTGCTGTCAGAGGCAGCAAAGGTCGAACTTCCACCCCCAACGTTCCTGCATACCCACCGCTGGCGTTACGCATTCGCCGGAAAACCATTGGGTCGCAGCTTTATTTGCTCGCAGGAGATGGGCATTCTTGCTGGCGGGGATTGGGCACTGGGTCGCACCGTCGAAGATGCAGTCAAAAGCGGAGCTGCAATGGCGCATGCAGTCCTTTCCAGCAAGGCCGTGGCCGTTTAGGTAAGGCCTGTGCCATATGAACTGACCTCTCTGAACGCACTTCGCACTGCGCCGTTTGACACTATTATTGACGTGCGCGCGCCTTCGGAGTTTGCCGAAGACCATATCCCCGGTGCAATCAATTTGCCTGTTTTGGATGATGCGGAGCGGGCGAGGGTGGGCACGATCTACAAGCAAGAAAGCCCCTTCAAGGCCCGGAAGATTGGCGCTGCGTTGGTATCACGTAACGCGGCGCGTCACCTCGACGGGCCGCTTGCCGAAAAAGAGGGCGGATGGCAGCCGCTTGTCTATTGTTGGCGGGGGGGACAGCGTTCTGGTTCCTTCGCATCGATATTGGCGCAGATCGGTTGGCGAACCAAAACGCTGGCCGGCGGCTACAAGAGCTATCGCCAGAAAGTCGTCTCATCGCTTTACGAAACCGCGCCACCGTCCCCGGTTATCCTGTTGGACGGCAACACCGGCACCGGGAAATCAGAGCTGCTGGAGCTTCTCAAGACCAGAGGCATTCAGACGATTGATCTTGAAGCTCTTGCCAATCATCGCGGGTCGGCGCTGGGCGGGCAGGGCGATCAACCGTCGCAAAAGATGTTCGAGTCAAAACTCGCGGCAATAGTTTCGGATCTCGACCCATCACGAGCTGTGGTGGTTGAAGCGGAATCGAGCAAAATAGGCAGGCTCAATCTGCCCGGTGCGTTCTTCAATGCAATGCGAGACGCGCCGCGGATCTCGATCGCGGCTCCGGTCGAAGCGCGCATCTCATTCCTGATCGATGCCTATTCTGACGTTTTGTCAGAACCTGCCTCACTAATGGACCGCCTGGATTTGTTGGTGCCGTTGCGTGGCCGCGCGCAGGTCGACGATTGGAAAAAGTGCGTTGCAACAGGCGACTTTGCAAAAGTGGCGCGTGGTTTGATCGAGCTTCACTATGATCCGCGCTACGAGAAATCACGCAAAGCGAACACAGCAAAGACAAAACGGCAGTTCACGACTGAGCGTTTGGATGAAACAGGGTTGGAAAAGTTGGCCGATCAGGTGGCTGAAGCCGTCAACGAATTCTAATCACCTGCCCCTCAAATGGAACAACTTCACCGACGATGGCCAGGTTCGGTATTTGATCTTTGAGTTCGGCCAAACTGGCTTCGGGAACAGACGCCAGGAACCCACCGCACGTTTGTGGATCACACAGCAATGCGGCTTCGGGCGTGTCCGGCATATTCCCATCGATTATTGCTCGATTCGCAGAGAATATCGTCGACCGTACGCCTTTGTGGGCTAGTTCCACGGCGCCTTGGTAAAAGGGCACGGCACCCACATCGAGTACAATGCCCGCGTCTGAAGCCTTCGCCATTCGTGCTGCGTGGCCGGCCAAACCAAAGCCCGTGACGTCGGTCAATGCC
This sequence comes from Boseongicola sp., assembly GCA_028818055.1. Taxonomy (GTDB): domain Bacteria; phylum Pseudomonadota; class Alphaproteobacteria; order Rhodobacterales; family Rhodobacteraceae; genus JAPPOI01. The sequence goes on along the minus strand of JAPPOI010000421.1, from coordinate 643 downwards.
GATGCGAATGATGTAAGCGTTTTCGCTGTGTCGGCAGAATTCTCGGACATTGTTGCCAAACACGCGGTGACGTCCGGGCCGTGAGCTTTTCCTTCCATTTCGCCAGCCAGAATGGTGCCACTGCCGATCGGTCGGGTCAGGACAAGACGGTCGCCGGGTTTTGCACCCGACAGGCTCAGTGGCTGCTGTTCCAAAAGCCCGGTCACGGTAAAACCGATCTGAAGTTCGGCGCCCATGCTTGTGTGACCACCAGCTAACGACGCCCCGGTTTCGCGGCAAACAGCTCCAACGGCGCTCATGATCTCGGTTAGCCAGGATTCTTGAAGGCGTTCTTCCATTGAAGGAAGAGTGATCTGCGCCAATACCGCCTGAGGTTCTGCACCCATTGCAAAGACATCGCCAAGTGCGTGAAGCGCTGCAATGCGCGACATGAAGTAAGGATCGCTCCAAAACGCCCTGAGATGATCGGTCGTGATGACCTGTTTCCTCGTAACAGCGGTGAGCACGGCCGCATCGTCGCCCGGCGTTGTCTCCACATCTGATCGATCGACCGCTTCAATCTCGCGCAAAACCCGTTCCAGCACGTCCGATCCGACCTTCGCACCACACGCTCCGCACAGTGGCTTTAAGTCCGGGGTGTCGG
>JAPPOI010000177.1 GCA_028818055.1 Boseongicola sp. | reverse complement strand
TTTTTGCTACTGGTTCAGACACAGTTGAACGGCCAAGATCTGAATCCATTGCTTCAAGACCCCGGTCTCGCGTTTCATCCACCGTTTCTTTATGTCGGCTACGTCGGTCTTTCGATGACGTTCGCCTTTGCTATCGCTGCTCTTTTGGAGGGGCGGGTCGATGCGGCTTGGGGACGTTGGGTGCGTCCATGGACGCTTTTGGCATGGCTGAACCTGACTGTCGGGATCGCGCTTGGTTCATGGTGGGCGTATTATGAATTGGGTTGGGGCGGCTTCTGGTTCTGGGATCCGGTCGAAAACGCATCCTTCATGCCATGGCTCATATCCGCAGCACTTTTGCATTCAGCCATCGTCGTTGAGAAGCGCGAGGCTTTGAAAAGCTGGACGATACTTCTTGCTATTCTGGCATTCGGATTTTCATTGATCGGCACATTCATCGTCAGATCGGGTGTTCTGACGAGCGTTCATGCATTTGCGAACGATCCAGAACGCGGGGTGTACTTACTGGGCATAACCGCTTTCTTCATGGGTGGGGGCTTTATGCTTTATGCGATGCGCGCCCACGCGATGGAGGCCAAAGGCGTCTTTGCGCTTGTCAGTCGCGAAAGTGCCCTAGTGGCCAACAACATCCTTTTGGCGGTGGCTACTTTCGTTGTCTTCATTGGTACGGTTTGGCCCTTGATTGCCGAACTGGTTTGGGATCGAAAGTTGAGCGTTGGTCCGCCGTTCTTTGATGCTGCTTTCACACCCTTCATGATCGCCTTGGCCATATTGCTTCCCATTGGGTCGATTTTGCCATGGAAGCGGGGGCGCATCGCCCGCGCGCTGAAGCCGTTGCGATATGCAATGGCGTTGGCGTTTGGTTTGGCTGCTTTGATCTGGGTCTTCCAAAGTGGACGCAGTTTACTTGCGCCAGCGGGTGCTTTGCTTGGAGCTTGGCTCGTTTTGGGCGCGTGTGTGGACCTTTTGGCTAAAACGGGGCGTGGATCGCTGTCTTCAAAGTTTGGTCGAGCAACACGCCTACCTCGTGCGGATCTTGGCCGGGTTACAGCGCATGCTGGATTTGGCGTCACCGTTTTCGGGATTGCCGCCATGCTGGCCTGGGAGATTGAAGATATCCGCATCGCAAACGTTGGCGAGCCTTACGAGGTCGGTGGGTATACTGTGACCTTGAAAGACGTTCGCGAGCTGCAAGGTCCCAACTACATCTCGACTATGGCCGACATTGAAATGGTCCGCGGCGATACAGTTATAACTCTGAACCCCGAGAAACGGGTCTACCCGGTTGCTGGGATGCCGACGACAGAAGCAGACATTCTGAATGGAGTTTTCCGGGACCTGTATTTGGTGATCGGTGATCCGCAAAACGACGGTGGCTGGGCCGTTAGGACCTACATCAAGCCATTTGCCAATTGGATTTGGGCAGGGGCTATCATCATGGCACTGGGTGGAATCATGTCGCTCACTGATCGACGGTATCGTGTTGCCGGAGGCGCACGAAACACTAAAAACGCAGTGCCTGCGGAATGATCCGCTGGGTTTTCATTCTGCTTCTGGTGGCCACTGGTGCTTGGGCAGTCGAACCAGATGAAATGCTGGATGATCCGGTTCTGGAAGAACGCGCGCGAGAGCTGTCCAAGGGCTTGCGATGCCTGGTGTGCCGAAACGAAAGCATCGATGAATCCAATGCAGAGCTTGCCAGAGATTTGCGCATATTGGTGCGAGAGCGGCTGGTTGCGGGCGACACCGATGAAGAAGTCATCGACTTTCTGGTTACGCGTTTTGGCGAATATGTTTTGCTTAACCCGCAAAGAACCGGGTCAAATCTGATCTTGTGGCTTGCGGGCCCGGCAGCACTTCTGACCGCCGGTGGTGTATTTGCCGCTTACATGAGGCGTCGCCCGACAACGCCAAAAAGTGCACAGGCTGGATTAAGCGTCGACGAGCAGAAAAAACTGGCAGAATTGCTCGAAGACGATACATGATCACGTCGCAACGCGACGTTTTTTCAGAAATATTTGCCATCGGGGTTTTCCGAACTAATCAGTTCACTTATGTCGTGTGACAGAACAGGAAAGGCGTGCCGATGGAATACCAGACACTGCGATTGACCGAGACAGACGGATACGCCGTCATTGCGTTGGATCGACCCGATGTCATGAATGCTTTGAATACGCAGATGCGAGCTGAGATTTTGCACGCCGTCAAAGCCGCTGAGCAATCTGCACGTGCGATCGTTCTGACTGGTCGCGGTAAGGCGTTCTGCTCTGGTCAAGACCTGGCGGACGGTTCTTCGCTTGCCGCCGTGGATATGGAGCGAACGCTGCGCGACGAGTACGTCCCATTGTTGCGCGCAATATATGATTGTCAGGTTCCAACAATCTCGGCAGTGAACGGCGCTGCCGCTGGCGCGGGTGCAAACCTCGCATTGGCTGCGGATGTTGTCATAGCTTCCGAAAGTGCAGTTTTCCTTCAGGCGTTTTCGCGCATCGGACTCATTCCCGATGCCGGTGGCACTTACTGGTTGCCTCGCCAAGTGGGATTTGCGCGTGCTATGGGCGCAGCGCTATTCGCGGAGCCCGTGACCGCACGTCAGGCGCAGGAATGGGGGATGATCTGGGAAGCTGTTGAAGACGACGCTTTCGAGGCTCGCTGGCGCGAACGGGCAAGCAAGTTGTCACATGGACCTACCGTTGCTTATGCCAATGCCAAGAAGGCATTGCGCGATAGCTATGGCAATTCGTTGGAAGAACAGCTGCTCGTCGAAGCGCGCCTTCAGGGGCAATGCGGCAAGACACGCGACTTCCGCGAAGGCGTTTTGGCGTTCATGGAGAAGCGCCCCGCAAGCTACGAGGGGCGCTAAGCTTTCTACGGAGCTGCCCGAGCCACGATTTGATTGGCAAAGTCGTGGTTTGTGTCGCGGTGATGGGCTTCATCTTTGCGGATGACTTCGACGACCTCACGCAAACGGGCTCCAATCGGAAGCTTCCAGTAATCCAAGGCGATCTGTGGGGCAGGGACGTTTTCGACCCGACCTGCATCGATCTCTTCGAGGTATTGCGTGTAGCTTACGACCGCTTCCTCTTCGAGATAACCAACGATGCGGTGCGCCGTCTTCGGCGCGAAGAGGTAAGTCCAGAAGTATAAATTGTAGAATACAGCCTGACCGACCATGATCAGAAGCCTTTCAAAGCGGGTTGGTTCGGCAATCTGGATAAAGGTCATCAGATGCATCCGCTCATTGTCGGCTTCATCCAACAATTCCTTAATCCAACCCTGATCGTCACGGATATGTCGGATGGCTTTAAGATGCTGTAGCAATCCACCAACCATACCGGGAACCGCTGCGACGGTTTCCAAAACAACGGCACGGTGGCCGTAGCGTTTGGCAAAGAACTTATCGGCAAAGAAACGCATGAATTTCACGGTGCGGAATGCAAAGCGATCGCTCCGGTCCATGGGAATATGGTGGGAATGTAAGTCCACCATGTTTTTGCGTTCATCAAAATGCTTCATATCTTGGTCCTCGTACAGGTCCGACCCTTTAAAGATATGTGCGTTCTCGGTGCTTTCAGCGGTGCTGCGGTGCGGCATAATCGCCCAATGTCACGTCACTTCGGAGGCATTGATTTTTTCGGTTATATGGCCCGCCAGGCGACCATTTTCTTCCGCCAGGGTTTTCATTTCGTCGGCCACAACAGCAAACCCTAGTCCGGCTTCACCACTTCGAGCAGCCTCAATTCGGGCGTTGATTGACAGCATAGACAGTTGTTTGACCGAGCTGGTGATCTGGCTTGAAAGCGCAACGATTTCCTTGTTGGCGGTTTTGGTTTTAGTGACCAAATCTTCAAGCTTCATGCTCAGCAACCGTTCTGCCGCCGCGCTTACAATCAATCCCTGCAAGTAGACCATCTGCCCGTCCTCGAACACTGCACAGCCACGTTCGCGAACCCAAACGGTTTCTTTCTTGCGGGTGATTATTCTATAAGCCACGTCCCACGGTTCGGATCGTTCAATTGCCGTGTCGACTTCTGCGAAAACTCTGTCGACGTCATCGTGATGCGTGATGCCAACCCAGGACGTAACTCTGTTGCCGAGCATTTCATCAATGTCAAAGCCAGTGAGTGAATGAAGAGCGCCCTCCATGTGTTCCATGGTGTAATGCTCATCATTTCGACATCGATAAACAAACGCCTCGATCGACGAAAAGATGCTGGCGAAAATCTCACTCATTCGCTGCCCCAATGAAAAAACCGGCATCCTTGCAATGAAGGACACCGGTTAAAAATACGTGGGGATTGTTGGTTAGATCTTATCGATCTTCCACGTCGGTATAGTCGCGTGACGTATCTCCGACATACAATTGTCTTGGACGACCAATCTTCATCTGTGGATCGGCGATCATTTCTTTCCACTGGCTGATCCAGCCGACCGTCCGGGCAAGCGCGAAGATCGGCGTGAACATTGATGTCGGGAAGCCCATCGCATCAAGAATGATGCCCGAGTAGAAGTCGACGTTCGGGTACAGCTTCTTCTCTTTGAAATATGGGTCTTCCAGAGCGATTTTTTCGAGTTCTTTCGCGACCTTAAGGGTATCGTTGTTTTCGATTCCCAGCAGATCAAGAACCTCGTCAGCGGATTGCTTCATCACCTTGGCGCGCGGGTCAAAGTTCTTGTAAACGCGGTGACCGAAGCCCATCAGGCGGAATGGGTCATTCTTGTCCTTCGCGCGCTCGATATACTCAGGGATGCGATCCACGGTGCCGATTTCGCGCAGCATCTCCAGACATGCCTGGTTCGCGCCACCGTGCGCTGGCCCCCAAAGACAAGCGACGCCGGCCGCAATACATGCGAAGGGGTTTGCGCCTGATGACGACGCTAAACGAACGGTAGACGTCGATGCGTTTTGTTCGTGGTCTGCGTGAAGTGTGAAGATCCGGTCCATGGCACGGCTCAGGATCGGGTTAACTTCATACTCCTCAGCCGGGACGCTGAAGCACATCCGAAGGAAGTTGGAGGCATAGTCCAGATCGTTGCGCGGATACACGAAGGGCTGTCCGATGTGATACTTGTAAGCCCAGGCCACAATGGTTGGCATCTTGGCAATCAAGCGGATCGAAGCGACCTCGCGCTGCCAAGGGTCCGAAATGTCGGTTGAGTCGTGATAAAATGCCGACATGGCGCCAACCACGCCCACAACAATCGCCATCGGGTGCGCATCACGACGGAAGCCGCGGAAAAAGTTGACCATTTGCTCGTGCAACATGGTGTGGTTGGTCACACGATTTTCAAAGTCTTCAATCTGTTCGGCTGACGGCAATTCTCCGTAGAGCAGAAGATAACATACTTCGAGAAAGTGTGATTTTTCAGCAAGTTGGTCGATTGGATAGCCGCGGTGAAGAAGCTCGCCCTTATCGCCATCGATGAATGTAATGGTGCTGTCGCACGCAGCGGTCGAAGTAAAACCAGGGTCGTATGTGAAGACGTCGCCCTGGGCGTAAAGTTTACGGATGTCGATGACGTCCGGACCGGCAGTCGGTGACAGTATGGGGAGTTCCAGCTCTTTGCCGTTGAACGATAGTTTGGCGGTGTTCTTATTTTCAGCCATGGTCATCCCTTATTTAGCGCTCGCGCAGCAGCGCGAGGGGTGGTCAGGCGCGCATGCGCAGGTGAAATGAGCACCCCCGATTTCCCGTAAGGGATGCTTCTGTCAGTTCGTTGCTTCCTGAAGTCTCGCGATTGTTTCATCGCGGCCCAGAACGAGCATCATGTCGAAGACGCTGGGGGTTACGGCTCGACCGGCTAGGGCCGCTCTGAGCGGGCCCGCAAGCTTGCCGAATTTCGTGTCGTGAGCCTCGGCCAACTCGTTCGCTATGGTCTCCAGCGTGTCGCGGTTCCAGCTAGCATTTTGCAACTGCGGCGTCAATTCGTTCAGTATACCAATGGATACCGTATCCAAATTTTTTTCTGCCTTCTCGTCCATCTCCAAGGGACGATCAGTCAGAACAAATTGCGCTTTTTCAATAAGTTCCGGGAATGTCTTCGCGCGATCTTTCAGGCAGTACAAAGCTGTTTCAAGCAGTGCTTACTTCGCATTACTAAAGGGTTGTTGCTCCGTCGCGAC
>JAPPOI010000198.1 GCA_028818055.1 Boseongicola sp. | reverse complement strand
CGTGTTGCCGGATTCATTACGATCTCGCGTGCATCGGCGGCCTTGCGAACCACCTGCTTGTGAACCTGGCTTTCGGGCGGCACATCAACAACAAGATCGCCTTGGATCAGCGTTTGGCACCCAAGGCGACGCCCTTCGATCAGGCCGCGTTTGTCCTTGTAGCGCTGTTCGACCGCGTTCCACTCAGAAACGGCATCTTCGCCAACGGTCACACCATGCTTGGGAAACTCGCCAAAGCTAGGTGTGATTTGGCACTTCGAACAAATTCCACGTCCTCCGCAGACCGAATCGAGATCGACGCCCAATTGCCGCGCGGCGGTCAAAACCGGTGTTCCCACCTCAAAATGGCCGCGTTTGCCGGATGGCGTGAATATCACCAAGGCTTTGTCAGTCATGCGTTTTCTGCCCTTTCTCGCCGGCCACAATATCGTTCTTTAACGTCAATGAAAGACCAGTCGCGCCAAGATTTGACCTCGAAGCGTCATGAGGGGTGACAAATTCATGCCAGAAACATGTGCCATCATAATCAGTGTATTGAGTAGGGGAGTTTGACCCTTGAGTGTTTTTCAGTTTGCACTTGTTGCGTGCGTCTACCTAGGCCTTCAGGCCTTTGCGGTATTTTATCTCGTTGGTGTTTGGCGTCAGATGGCGATGGCTTCGGCCATTGCCGTGGCGTTTCTTGTAATCCTTGCTGTAACACTTGGAGTTCTTGGCGTCGAAGGCGCTGAGATTGGCACGTTCATGGCGTTGCCGCTTGCGATTTCATTCCTTTTGATTGTTTTGGCGGTTCACGCGACCGTGGGATTGTTCAATTCGTCTGATCAGCGGGGAAATACGTCGGCCAATGCATCTGTTCCCGCGAGCCATACAGTCAAGGGTACAGGCAGAACCGCAAGTGCGATCACTAGAACTGTCAGCCAAACGTTATAAAGACGACTGAATCCGGCAATGAATGAAATGCCCCCGCCGCCGCCAAAAAGGGCGTTTCCGGGCACGTTGAGCAAAGCAGCAATCAACACGTAACGCCCCGGCAATATCAAGGGTCGCACCCAAGAAGGCACACGTTGCGTCAAAATCGACAAACGTTCTCGTCTTGAAAGTGGCGCGAGCCGATCGACCAAATCGCAGGCACTTTTCAGGCGAAGGTCGGCGAGCAGCGAGTGAAGCCAGGCATAGGGTGTGTATCGCCCTGCGACGAAAGCAATCATCAACCCAACCACGGTCGCCAGATAAACAAACGGCGCAATTTCCGCGCCTTTGAGAAACAGAAGGCTGATGCCAATCTCAATTCCCGGCATAAATGGAATGGCGATCAGTATCGCATACGCCAGTAAAAGGCCGACGATCATTCCAAGCATCAGACCTTCGTGTCCCGAGGCCAACGCGTTGTCGCTGATCCATTCAAGCGCCCAATAGATTGTCAGGGCAACTGCAAGAATGATACCCAGCCGAACGGCCAGACGGAAAATGCCTGTGCCCAGCGGTGGGAATTCATCTTGCTCTGCCATTTCATCCCAAAATGCGCAGTTTGCCTTAAAGAGATGCGATCGCATCATCTACGCATAAATCGACCTTGGAAAGGCGCGTAATTTCATCATGCTAGCAGTCGCAAGCGGACGAAGATAGCTTGCATTGTATTGACCCGGCGATGGCCGACAAAAGCGCATCGCTTTCCTGATCTGCAGGGAAAAACAGTTCGATCCGCAGATCAGCTAAGGCGATGTCTTCTGCCGAGCTGAAGGCAGCAATCGTCGAAAACAGTGAAAGCTTCGCGCCACCTGCATCATAAATGGCGGGGACAAACGGCGGCAGTTGTGCCGATGTTTCCAGTGCAAGCACTTCCGGCGTTTGCATCAGTCGTTCTTGCGCCGCCTTTAGTTCGGGGTGTTCGCCATAGTGGGCAATTTCAGCTCGCAGTCTGCGAACCGTATGAAGTGCGACTTCCGGCCAGTTCAGCACCGCGTCGCGAACTTTTGGATCGAACAGTGCGTCAACGAGTGAGTCTCCGACCCTCAGATCAAGGGTGTTGAACATGGCTGTTGCGCATTGGTTAAGGGCCACGATCTTCCAATCGCGGTCCATGACCAGGCCGGGGTAAGGATCATGACGTGACAAAGTCCACTCGATCGCCCGGCGTACGGGTTCCATCGCGTCGTCATCCAGCGCGCGTGATCCATGGGCGGCAGCAAAGCCTGCCTTTGCCAAAAGCTCATTTCTGGCAGCCATAGGCAGGTTCAGCGTCTCGGCCAGGTGATTGACCATCATCCGACTGGGCGTGGAACGCCCGGTTTCCAGAAACGAGATGTGTCGGGCTGAGACGTCGGCCTCCATCGCGAGGTCAAGCTGGCTCATGCGTCGTATTTGCCGCCAGGTCTTCAATTCAGGTCCAAACATAAGCGCAGTCTACTGCGCTGATCCGCAGATGGCACTTACCTTCAAGGTAATTGTTTTGGGAAGCCGAACCGTGATTTGCCGTGGCCATACAAATTCATGAGGTGAGACATGTCTGACAAAACACGACACATAATTCTGACGATCGGTGCGGAATTCACGATTTTGACTGGGCTGATCATGGCAATCGCCGCGATCCCGTCGTTGAATGGGATCTTGGTGATGTTTGCCGAAATCGTTGTTCCAAACCTGAACCACGAACTCTTCCTTGCGACAGAACTGCGCCTGTTGTCGGCGATCACAGGTGGCTTGCTGTCAGGATTTGGCGTGGCTTTGTTTATTCTCGTGCGCCAGGGCCTGCGCGAAGCCCCCGAGATGAGCCGGAAGATTATATTGGTTTCCATCTGCACATGGTTCGTCATCGACAGCACGGGGTCCGTTCTGTCCGGTGCGCCTTTAAATGCTGTTTTGAACTTGGCCTTCCTGGCGGTTTTCACGCTGCCGCTGCTCAGACCGATTTCGCTGGCCGAACCAACACCGGCTTAAGAAAAAGGCGCCTAAACCGGCGCCTTTAACCTTATCCCCGACGGCGACGGCGACCTTCTCGTCCGCCGCGTCCTCCTCGGCCTCCGCCTGCGGCGGGGGCCTTATTCAATCTGATCCAGTTTCCGCCCGAAGGGTCCTGAGCCATTAGGAAGTCAGCGGCACGGATCGACAGGATTTCTTCTGATGCGACGCCAGTCTTGGGTGCCAGACCCAGAAGTGGTGCCAGTTTCGCCGGATCAATCTCGTCCGGGATCATGATGCCCATGTCAGCAAGGCGTGCCACGCGCTCTTTCACAAGATCGGCCGAAGACGCCATTCCCAAAAGTGGTCGCAGTGCGGCCATGTCTATGTCGTCTGGCGCAGAAACGCCAAGAGCTTTCAATTCGTCCAGACGCTCGCCTGTTGCCTTGAGGGTCTTAGGCATCGCAACCGGGTTCATGATCGCTGAAGTCATGCCTGCAGCCGATGCCATCGACAAAAACGCGTTGTTGATCCCGTGGCGGTTAGGCAAACCGAACGAGATATTGGAAGCCCCGCATGTCGTGTTCACGCCCAATTCTTCCCGCAAACGGCGCACCAACGAAAACACCTGCAACCCTGCGGTGGCCATCGCGCCGATCGGCATAACCAGGGGATCAACCACGATGTCATGTGCCGGAATGCCGTGATCGGCTGCGCGCTCGACGATCTTCTTGGCAACGTCAAACCGCACGTCTGGGTCTTCCGAGATTCCCGTGTCATCGTTCGAGATCGCGACCACAGGCACATTGTATTTCTTGACCAGCGGTAGGACGAGCTCGAGTCGATCCTCTTCACCTGTAACTGAGTTCAAAAGCGGTCGGCCTTCAGCTGTTTCGAGACCTGCTTCGAGTGCGCCTGGAACCGAGCTGTCGATGCATAGTGGTACATCGGTCAGGCCTTGTACCAAGTTGACCATCTTGGTCATCAGTGGTGGTTCGGTCTCGTTCGGGTTCGGGTTAGAGTTGTAGACAACACCAGCGTTGATATCGAGAACCTGCGCACCGCACGCAACTTGTTCCAATGCGTCCTTTTCGACGGTCGAAAAATCGCCCGCTTCCAGTTCGGCGGCCAGTTTTTTTCGACCGGTGGGATTGATCCGCTCGCCGATCACGCAGAACGGCTCGTCGAAGCCAATGACAACGGTTTTGGATTTTGACTCGAGTACAGTGCGGGTCATTTCGGACTTTCGTTAGGTTTAGGCGGAAGCTGCCATTGGGACGGTCGAGGCACCGCCATTTGCGATAGCCCAGTTGGCACAGGTCTTGATGCCGCCAAGTGGGAAGAAGTGGACGTTCGTTATGGCAAAATCCGGATTGGCAGCCTTATAAGCAGCCAATTCGGAAACCACGTCGGTCGGCTCGTAAGGCAAAACCAACTTGGTCACATCCATAGCCCGCTTTTGCAGAACCTTGAGCGAAGGTCCGACACCGCAGGCAATGGCGAACTTGATAAGCGTTTGAAGCTTGGCCGGGCCCGCGATGCCAATGTGGATCGGAATTGTGACGCCCGCGTCCTTCACGCCATTTGCCCATTCGATGATCGGTCCGGCCTCGAACGCAAATTGGGTGGCAATGGCCATTTCTGCATCGGAGCGCTGATTGAATTCGTTCTTCCACTGAAGTGCGGCATCTACGTTGGATGTGCCGCCGTTTGGATCGATGTCACGATTGCCCTCTGGATGGCCCGCAACGTGAAGTCGCTTAAAGCCCGCCTTGTCGAAAAGCCCGGTTTCCAACAGTTGCATAGAGCTGTCGAACTGGCCGTGTGGTTCGGCAACACCGCCCGCTAGCATCAGTGCCTGTTCAACACCAGCTTCGCCCTGATAACGGGCGATCCAGTCCGCCAGTGTCGCTTCATCTTTGATGATGCGAGCAGGGAAATGCGGCATGATCTGAAATCCGTCGGCCGCGATGCGCTTGGCCGTGGCAACCATATCTTCGATTGGTGTGCCTTCGATATGAGCGATGTAAACTCGGGTGCCTTCGGGAAGCAGGGCTTTGAAGTCCTCGACCTTCTCAGCAGTGCGCGGCATCACTTCGATCGAATAATCGGTCAAGAAGCTTTCAACGTCCGGATTAACCGGCGTTTCCACCTCGGTTTTGCGTTTGAACTGTAACAGTGCCATCAGCGCAGTCCTTATGTCGCGGGCGTTCAAGCCCATCCGTCGTTGTCGATCAGAGTTTTGATTTTCTCTTGATCGTATTCAGCATCAAGACGCGCAGCCTCGGACGCCGCTATCTCGGACGGTTCACCGTCAACGGGATAGGGCGTGGCTTTGCGCCACTCAGAAAGATAGGCATCGCTGTCTCTGGCGCCAACTTTCATTGCCGCACGGTCGATGGCTTGCTCGAACCGTTCGGGCAATGGCGCCTTTGATCCTCGACGGCCCTTGCCGACGATGACCTGCGCGGGAATATCGCGCCAATAGACGATGGTAACGTCAGGCATTGCCAAATCTCTCCTTCACGCCGTCCTACGCTTGCGATGTCAAAAAACGACGCCGATTTTCGACATGTTTAAGCACACTCGCGACGCGGGCACATTATTTCTGGTTCGCACGGTTTTATAGACCCCATCGCATGAATTCTTCTCAGAATGATTGTGAGGCTTGCGCGGTCAAGGGTTCGCCGACTAGGGTGGACTTAACTCAAGATCGGAGGGCGACATGCCGCCCAAGCGTCCCAAGGGCGCGGACCGGTTCCCGCGAGCGGTTGAACCGAAAGCGTCCGGCAAAGCTGATCCTGCCGATTTATATGCGGCGCTGGATCTAGGTACCAATTCGTGCCGCATGCTGATTGCCCAGCCAAAGGGCAATCAATTTCACGTCGTTGATAGCTTTTCGAAGTCGGTTCAGCTTGGTATCGGGCTTGAGCATTCAGGCCGGCTAAGTCGAGCGTCGATGGGGCGAACCATGGGTGCGCTTCAGATCTGTCGCAAGAAAATCGACAAGCACAACGTGAAGCGAATGCGCTTGGTTGCGACCGAGGCCTGTCGAAGAGCCGAAAACGGCGAGGCATTCCTAAAAAGTATCGAACGCCAAACGGGATTGGCACTTGATGTCATCGAACCCGAAGAAGAAGCGCGTCTTGCCGTGATTTCCTGCGCGCCGCTGGTGTCCACAAAAACTGAGCAGCTGCTGGTGGTCGATATTGGTGGAGGATCGACCGAGCT
>JAPPOI010000402.1 GCA_028818055.1 Boseongicola sp. | reverse complement strand
AGCGTGTACCCGACAGCCAGTTTCGCCGCGATCTTTGCGATCGGGAAACCAGTCGCTTTGGATGCCAACGCCGATGACCGAGATACCCGTGGGTTCATCTCAATCACGACCATGCGGCCGTCAGCTGGGTTTACGGCCCACTGAACATTCGATCCGCCGGTTTCGACGCCAATCTCGCGCAGAACGGCAATCGATGCAGTACGCATCATTTGGTATTCTTTGTCGGTCAGCGTCAGGGCAGGGGCCACAGTGATCGAGTCACCGGTGTGCACGCCCATAGGGTCAACATTCTCGATCGAGCAGACGATGATGGCGTTGTCGGCGCGGTCGCGGACGACTTCCATCTCGTATTCTTTCCAACCCAGCAGACTTTCGTCGATCAGGATTTGCGCAACCGGCGATGCTTCAAGACCCCTGCGGCAAATCTCAAAGTATTCGTCGCGGTTATAGGCAACACCGCCACCTGTCCCGCCAAGCGTAAAGGCAGGGCGGATAATCGCAGGTAGTCCGATGTCTTCCAGCGCGTCCATCGCACTTTCCAGACCTTTGGGAATGTCATAGTGGCCGTCGTCGCCTTTGGGCGCATCCACGATAGTCGCCCGTGGGTTTTCCAACCCAATTCGATCCATCGCCTCGCGGAACAACGCTCTGTCTTCTGCCATTTCAATGGCGTCGCGTTTCGCGCCGATCATCTCAACGCCGAACTCGTCCAGCACGCCCATCTCTTCAAGGGCAAGCGATGTATTCAGACCGGTCTGGCCACCCATCGTCGGCAACAGCGCATCTGGGCGCTCTTTTTCGATGATCTTAGCAACAACATCCGGCGTGATGGGTTCAATATATGTTGCGTCTGCCAGGCCTGGGTCCGTCATAATGGTGGCGGGGTTCGAGTTCACCAGGATGACGCGGTAGCCTTCTTCACGCAGCGCTTTACACGCTTGGGCACCAGAGTAGTCAAACTCGCAGGCTTGTCCGATAACGATTGGACCCGCCCCAATGATCATGATCGATTGGATGTCGGTTCTCTTCGGCATCGATTGCCTCCCCAGGGTATGCGCAAATTGTCGTGCGTTATAGGGATCCGCGCGGCGGGTTCAAGCAGCTTTTCAGCCTGGATCACCTGTGTTTCACCCTGCCGCTCATGTTTCGCCTCAATCTCAACACTTTGCTGGGGTCAAAAGGGTCTGCAAAACCGCTTTTCAAGGCCCTGAGCAGTCATGACGACCTTTTTGCGCTGGACACTGATTTACTTCATCGCTGCATCGGCGGTGAACTTTGTGCTGCGTGGTGATGGGCTTTTCACGCTGTTTAAGGTTTTGACGACCTCCGGAAGTGTTTCCAGCCTTATGGTTGCGCTTGCGCCGGTTGCGGTCATCTTGATGGCCGTCTCCTATCGCACCAGCCAAGACATCAGGGAATTTGCCACGCGCATTGCGCTATCGTTGGGCGCAATCGCAATCTGTAGCGTCTTTCTCGCCTCTTTTTCATCGCTGAAGACAGCCATGCCGTTCATGGTTGAGGTGTTTGGCCTTAGTCACTTCTTTGCAGATCCGTTCTTTGCCGATCTGGACAATGTCCTGCATTTCGGCACCGACCCGTGGGTATGGACCCATGCAGCAACGCAATTCCTTGGCTGGTCAAACTTCGCAAGCCATGCGTCGACGTTGTATGGTTTGTGGTGGGCGATCCCTGCATTCTATCTGCCAGCGATGATGATCCTCATCGGCGAGGATAAAGCGACGTTCCGGCACTATCTGATCCTGTACTTCTTCGCGTGGGTCGTGCTTGGAAATATCGTGGCGCCCGCATCATTCTCAGCAGGCCCGATCTACTACGACACCATCTTTGGCACCGAACGATACGCCGCTCTCTATCCAGCGATGGTTCTGGGCGGCATCGAAGGATCGTGGATAGGGCGCGTTCAGCCCTTATTGTGGGAAGCCTATGTAACGAACGACCAGGCCGTCGGTGGCGGGATTTCCGCCTTTCCCAGCCTTCATATTGCATTGGCGATGCTGACAGCGATCTACCTGCACGAAAAGTCGAAGTGGTTCAGTCTGATAGGCGTTCCATTTGTTCTGGCGATGCTCTTCATTTCCGTCTGGACCGGCTACCACTACGCAATCGACGGCTACTTCTCGGTTCTCGCGGTTTACGCCGCACACCGATATCTCAAGCGGCGTCCGGCCCAAGCCGCTGACCGCCAGCTCGTGAAGCAATCGATCGAAGCGGCGACCTGACCGCGCCATTCATTCAATTCACCCGCTTTCGCTTGACTTCTCGCGCCTGAACAGGTGTATCGGCGCGAACTGTTTTTGATGCCTGAAGGGGCCTTTTATGCACGCCTATCGCAGCCAAACCTGCGCCGAGCTCACCGCCGCGAACGTTGGCGAAACTGTCCGCTTGTCTGGGTGGGTTCACCGTATCCGTGACCACGGCGGTGTCCTGTTTATCGACCTGCGCGACCACTATGGCATCACGCAGGTGCTGTGCGACCCCGATAGCCCGGTATTCAACGAAGTGGAAAAGGTGCGGTCGGAATGGTGCATCCGCATCGACGGTAATGTCAAAGCCCGAGATGCCGACCTTGTGAATCCAAAGATTCCAACCGGCGAGATCGAAGTTTTCATTCGTGATATGGAAATTCTCGGCTCGGCCGAAGAACTTCCATTGATCGTGTTCGGCGATCAGGAATACCCGGAAGAAACACGCCTGAAGTATCGCTTCCTCGATCTGCGCCGTGAAGCAATGCAGGAGAACATGAAGCTGCGTTCGGACGTCGTGGCCTCGATCCGTCGCCGCATGTGGGATACGGGCTTCCGTGAATACCAGACCCCAATCATCACCGCATCAAGCCCCGAAGGCGCACGCGACTTCCTAGTGCCGTCGCGCCTGCATCCGGGCAAGTTCTACGCACTGCCTCAGGCACCGCAGCAGTTCAAACAGCTGCTTATGGTCTCTGGCTTTGACAAGTACTTCCAGATCGCCCCGTGTTTCCGCGATGAAGATCCGCGCGCCGACCGCTCACCAACCGACTTCTACCAGTTGGATATGGAGATGAGCTTCGTCGAACAGCAAGATGTTTTCGACACCATCCAGCCGGTCATTCAAGGCGTTTTCGAGGAATTTGGCGGCGGCCGCAAAGTCGACACCACGTGGGAGCAGATCAGCTACCGCGATGCTGCGCTGTGGTACGGCACCGACAAGCCTGACTTGCGAAACCCGATCAAGATGCAGGATGTATCCGAACACTTCCGCGGTTCTGGCTTTGCGATCTTTGCGAAGATCCTCGAACAAGAGGGCACGGAAATCCGCGCGATCCCCGCACCGAAAGGTCCGTCTGGAGAACCTGTGGGCCGCAAGTTCTGCGACCGCATGAATGCGTTTGCGCAAAAAGAAGGCCTGCCGGGTATGGGCTACATTTTCTGGCGCGAGGAAGAGACTTTGGTGCAGCGGAATGTACCGCACATGACGCCGGAAGAACTGGCGATGGCAATTCTCACTAGCAACGTGGGAGAAGAAAACGCTGAACCAATTGATCAGCCAGCGGGTCCGGAGGGTTGGGAAAAGAGAAAGGTCATGCGAGCCGCCGGCCCGCTGGCCAAGAACATCGGCCCCGAACGTACAGAAGCCATCCGTCAACAGCTCGGATTGGGCGTCGGCGATGCCGCCTTTTTCCTTGGCGGCAAGGCAAAGGCCTTTGAAACAGTCGCGGGTAAGGCGCGGGTTGTGATCGGCGACGAGCTTGGCCTGACCGACAAGGACCGCTTCGCATTCGCGTGGATTGTCGACTTCCCAATGTATGAAGCCGACGAAGAGACCGGTGCCATCGACTTCAGCCACAACCCATTCTCCATGCCTCAGGGTGGTATTGATGCTCTGTCCGAAGAACCTCTCGATGTTCTCGGTTATCAATACGATTTGGCCTGCAATGGCTATGAACTGGTGTCCGGCGCAATTCGAAACCACAAGCCTGAGATCATGTTTAAAGCCTTCGAACTTGCCGGTTATGGTGAAGATGAAGTCAGAAAACGCTTCGGCGGAATGGTGAACGCATTCCGTTATGGCGCCCCTCCGCACGGTGGGTGCGCAGCGGGCATCGACCGGATCGTGATGCTTCTGGCGGATGAGATGAACATCCGAGAGGTCATCCTCTTCCCGATGAACCAGCGCGCCGAAGATCTGATGATGGATGCGCCCAGCGATCCTACCAACGAGCAACTGCGCGAGTTGCGGTTACGCGTTCTTCCTCCGGAAGACTGATGTCGCTCGCCAACTGGACACCGCCTCCCTATCCGCCGCATTCGGTGATGCAGGGTCGCTATGCCCGGTTGGAACCGCTCAGCCACGCCCATATCCCCGAGCTTTGGGCAGCCCACGAAGGACATGGGCACGTCTGGGAGTATATCCCGAATGGCCCCTTCGAAAGCGAAGCGGCTCTCGGCGCGTGGGTGGATAACGTCCGCATCAACCCCGACCCTATGCAATTCTCCGTTCGCATGGAAAATGGAGACATTGGTGGCACCCTTAGCCTTCTTCGGATCAATCCTGCATCCGGCTCGATCGAGGTTGGTTACATCGTTTTCACGCCGCGGCTTCAGCGTACGCGCGAAGCGACCGAGGCTATTTACCTAACGATCAAGTGGGCGTTTCAAGCAGGCTATCGGCGCTTTGAATGGAAATGCAACGCTGCCAATCTACCGTCGCGCCGCGCGGCCATTCGATTTGGTTTGTCCTACGAAGGTATTTTTCGACAGGCCACGGTCGTGAAGGGCAAAAACCGAGACACTGCGTGGTTTGCAGCGATCGATAGCGAGTGGCCGGCTATTGAAAACGCATTTGAGACATGGCTGCACCCTGATAACTTCGACGCCAACGGCCAGCAGCGGAAAAAGCTGTCTGACCTAACCGCGCCAATAATCGCAATGCAGGACCCGGCATTATGAGTCTGGGCGATCTTCAAGCTGCCGGGTTTGATGTCCTGACCCGCAACCACGCGGAAGCGATCCTTGCCCACGATTTTCCAAACGAGCTTGTCCTGCTCACGCGCGTTCTGCTCGAGTTTCGCATATCGCTGGAAGAAATTGTCACCGGTGGTGGCGGTGAAGCGGGTCTGACACAGCGCCTTCGCCACGAGCTTTCCGACATCAACTGGCGCAAGCATAATTTCAGCGTCGAAACAGTTGTCGATGGCCATGCCCGCGCAGGCATCAGCCACGAAGTCGATCATGTTAAGTTCGCTGAAGCCGGCGCGTTGGCGTTAGAGATCGAATGGAACAACAAGGATCCGTTCTTCGATCGGGATTTGGAAAACTTTCAGCGACTTCATGCGCTTAGTGCAATATCAGTGGGCGTTATTGTGACCCGTGGCGCATCAATGCAGGATGCGTTCCTGCCAAAGATCACTGATTGGATGCAGGCGGCCAAACTTGAAAGCGAAGACGATCTTGATCGCCTGAATATTGCCGCCCGGACAACCGCCCAGCGCAAAGCTGTCGCCGATCAAGTGGCGCGGGGCACGTCTTTTTCCGAAGCATTCGCGCGCAAGTTCGTGTCAGACAAGTTTGGTCAGGCGACAACCCATTGGACCAAGCTGACAGATCGGGTCGATCGCGGTGTTGGAAACCCTTGTCCGCTTTTGCTTGTCGGTTTGCCGGATTCAATTCTGACCGACTGACCCGCTGGAGCACCGACGCTCAGCTGAGGCGCGCACCTTCATTGTCGAAACGATAGACATCCTTTGGATCGAACCCAAGCCGCAGGTCTTGCCCTTCTTCAATCGCATGTTGCCCGAACAAACGCGCAGTGATCTGCAAGCTGTCCACGTTCGCAATCACGTTTGTATCACCGCCGAGTTGTTCGACGTGACTTACGCGAGCTGACAAAGCTCCATCATCGGCGATGAACAGGTCTTCGGGCCGCACGCCTACCGTGCGGTCGTCGCTTTCGTTCAGCAGGCTACCGGGGAAAAAGTTCATCGAAGGTGAGCCCAGGAAACCAGCCACGAACTGATTGGCGGGGTTATTGTAAAGCTCCATAGGGCTACCGATCTGTTCGACGCGACCGTCGCGCAGCACCACAATCTTATCCGCCAGCGTCATGGCTACTGTCTAGTCGTGGGTGACATAGATCATCGCTGCAACAACTTGGCGGGGAAGGTTGGAAATAT
>JAPPOI010000334.1 GCA_028818055.1 Boseongicola sp. | reverse complement strand
AAAGATCGTTTTACGCGCGTCCCCAAGACTAGCTACAGCGGCAGCAGAAACAAAGTGTTAGAAAACATGGCGATGTTCCCGTAATGCGATGGACCGCTATGAGCTCAAAGCGATCTACCCCAATTTAGGGCGATATCAGGAGATTTGGCTCAGCTTGCGGAACGGGCGATGCATCTCAGTAGTGACAGATCAGCAGTGACAGGTCGTAGAATACTTCATTGGTAGGATTTCCTATTTGGTGAGAAAACGCATGCGTGCATCGTCTCGCATATTACTGTTGCCATGGTCCGCTTGGCGCAAAGGGTACGCGTGGAAGAGTATAGTTGGTTGTCATGTAAACCCGCGACCAGTTCCGTGCCGCGAGTCTTAGGTAACAAGAAGAGAGGCGCTGTGACGTGCGCCTTCGGGTCAGACGGCTCCGAGTTGACGTAATTGTACTGACACAGCGCAGTTGAGGATGCGTTGATGTGAGTCAAAGGTGAAAAAATCCAGCTGCGCTAAGCTCAAAGGATCACAAGAAGGGAGGAACGAGAATGCCCGGTCGAATGGATTTTTTCGCCGTCGTTTCGGCTATGACGCTCAGCACATTCCCCGTCGGTGCCCAGGACGTTGGCAACGGTTCTGAATTGGCCAAAGAGCATTGCCTGCGCTGCCACGACATTTCCGTAGATGGTAAGATGAAGACAATGCCACCTAGCTTCGCTTCTATTGCCGTTTTTCGGGACTACGATCAGATACGAATGAGGATAATGTTCCCGGCAATGCACTCAATTATGCCTGCGTGGTCGCAGATGTTTTCCAACACTGAAGTCGATGATCTGGCGGCGTATATCGTAAGTTTAGAATGATCGACCGCGGTCAACACGCTTCGCATTTATCGAGAATGAATATCGCCGCGGTCGTCGAGAAATGCAGTGTGACTTTGGCCTAGCGGTCAGTACTGGGATGGAATTCGATGAAAGCTGTTGTTCAAGACCGATACGGTGGACCACAAGACCTGCGTATTTCGGATTTGCCGGTTCCGGAGCCACGTGCAACCGAGATTAGGGTCAAAATTCGCGCTTGTGGCGTGAATCTATCGGACTGGGAATATCTCGTTGGCAGGCCGTTATATGCTCGTCTCGTAGGCGGCATCTTTCGCCCAAAAAATCCTATTCTGGGCTCGGACATCGTAGGGATCGTCGATAAGCTTGGATCTGGCACAACACGGTTCAATATCGGCGACAGAGTCATGGGCGACCTTGTCATGGTGCGTGGAGGCTTCGCCGAATACGCCTGTGTGTCAGAAGCGGAAATGATACATGTGCCGGATGAACTCTCAGATGAAATCGCAGCGTGTTTGCCGCAGGCGGGGGGGATCGCTCTGGCCGGAACTGAGGGGCTGACTTCTAATGACACGCTTCTAATAAACGGTGCCGGCGGTGGGTCGGGAACCATGGTACTTCAGATTGCTAAGGCGGCTGGTGCCCATGTCACAGCAGTTGATAACGCGCACAAGATCGCTTGGCTCGATGAGCTAGGAGCGGATGAGACCTTCAATTACAAAGAGCTGGATTTCTCGACATCGGGAAGAAAGTGGTCACGCATCCTAGACATGGTCGCAACACGCGGACCCTTGAGGATTGCTCGTTGCTTAACGAAGAATGGAACCTATCACGCACTCGGCGGTAACGTCGGCATTTTACTTTCCTTGCTCGCGGGTGGCTTGATCTATCGGCTAGTCGGAAAATCAATCGGGATGCTAATCGTTCCAAGCGGACGTGAGTTGATGGAGAAAGTAGCCATCGCTGCAGTCGAGGGAAGGATCTCTCCGCATCTCGAAGCGGTCTTGCCTTTGTCTTCGGTTCCAGAAGCATTGCGTCGCACAGGTTGTGGAGAGGTTAAGGGTAAACTGGTCATCAAGCCCACAGACTGAACTATCGTCCCAGCACTCTACGAGGTGGTTTTGGCCAGTCGGCAAACGCTGCATGAACCGCTTTTGGCGCCGTCAATTATCGGTTTTGGGCTGTTCCCAATTAAGTTTAATGTTTCGACTGTCTGGTTCGCGGGACTGGGTCGTCGTTTGAGCGAAAACGACACAGAACGACGTTTTTTCCGGGTGCGGTTTTTTGGAGTTGGAGGCGCAGTTTGAAAACAACACTAATTGTATCTGCGCACCCTGACGGATTCTCTTTCAATGCAGCCTGGGCGGCTGAGTCGAAAGCTGTTTGCGAACTGGAAGGGGATGAAGTTCTTGTCTCTAACCTGGTTGAGATGGCATTCGACCCTGTCGAGGCCAGACAGCACTACCCGCATATAGAGGCAGACGAGCTTTTCGATGTTCTCAAGACTCAAGAAGCCGCTTCCGAAGGTGGCACTTTGCCAGAGGACGTTCGTCTCGAAATCGATAAGCTTCGCCAAGCCCATCGCGTGATTTTTCACTTTCCTCTTTGGTGGTTTTCGGCTCCCGCCATTTTGAAAGGTTGGTTGGAAAGAGTTCTGGCGCATGGGGAAATGCACAGCGTTGATCAACGATTTGACCAAGGCCAATTTAGAGGTCGCAAGGTGCTGTTTTGCGTCACGACCGGGTCACGTGAATCTGAGAGTGCTTTCAATGGCAAAGAAGGAGATGTGCAACTCCTTCTGTGGCCATTGGCCTATGCGCTGCGCTACGTCGGGTTTACCGTTTTGGTTCCGCGGATCGTTCACGGCGTACACGGCTACCACGAAGGGAAAAGACGCGAGGAATTGGAACTGCGATTGGCCGAGCTGTTGAAGTCACACAGAACCCTGCTGGGCGCGTGGGAGGACCTTCCGGAAATTGAGTTCAATTCAGATGAGGACTTTGACGATGATGGTCGGCTAAGACCTGAATGCAAAAGCTTCACGCCCTTTATCAGGCACAAGGGTTAGTTTGCACTCCGCTAAAGGCCAACCTGAAATTGGCATACCGAGGAGAGTGTAATCCCGCTATGCCGGGCAAAGAAGTCGTTCGGTTTTTATGCAGAAAACTCTCCTACGAACAGATCGAGAAATCGAGCGGTCGCCTCATACCTCCATATCAGCAACTATTCGGGAACGGTCTCTCCCGAACCGCCAAATTCTGCAGGAAAATCCTTCATCTTGGGCAGTCCGTCTTTCATAGGGAGCACTGTTTCCGCGTAGTTCACATGGATTCCAGGCTCGAACGCGACGCTCGGAAGGACTGCCGCATAAACGTCTATGAGCTGGAGGCCCGGATGGCGCGTCATCAGGTGGCCGCCACACTTGGCGCACCATTTTCGGTCGCTGTTCTCTGTCTTGTTGTATTGGAGAAGGTTCTCTTCGCCCTTAGTAACCTTTACTTGCTCCGGCTCCCAAAGCGTGAACGCGTTGACAGGACCGGCAGACCAATGACGGCAGCTATCGCAGTGGCAATAGCCCATTCCGGCAGGTTCGCCGGTGACTTCGAGTTCGACGGCACCACAAAAACACTGACCTTTGTGTACTTCAGACATAGCTTCTCTCCATTGTTGTCAGATTTTCAATCGACGAATGTTGCAGGCTGAACTGCACCGCGATTGACCGAAAGATTGAAAACATCAGGTCGGGCGTAGTGGCCGCTAGCATCGAATTTGCGACGGGATGCACGAGCCTCTGATGGATCTATATCGGCTAGCAGAAAGCCCTTTTCCTGATGCATCGGGCCAGCCACTTGGCCACCGAACGGCCGGTAGACAACGGCGTCGCCCGGATTGATCCAGTCTTCGGCATTTGGGAATAGCTCATCGTAGAACGGCACATCTTTGGGAATGTCTGCAACTTCCAGGGACGTGGCACAGCCTACCACCCAGCAACCGCCTTCTCTGGCAATATGCTGCATAGTTGCCAGCCACGTGTCACCACTGTCCCAGGTTGGGGCGCAAAGAATATCGATGTCTTGAGCATAAAGCGCGAAACGGGCGAGCGGCATGTAGTTTTCCCAACAAATGAGGGTACCAATCCGTCCGACTGCTGTTTCCACCACGCGAAGCCCTGACGCATCTCCAAAGCCCCAAACCATTCGCTCGGGGTTTGTCGGCATGAGTTTGCGATGGTTGTTGACGACCGAACCATCGGCGTCGATCACAGCGCATGAGTTGAAAAGCGTTGAGCCGCTCATGCCGCTGTCGAGTTCGTTGTAACCAAGGACTACTACAACACCGTGCTCTGCGGCTGCTTCTCTTAGTGGGTCAAGACCGCCATTTATTCGATCAATCGCGTTGACCTGTAGAAGGGCATATAACTCGTCGGTTTTGCTCATGCCGGCACCTGGGGCCAAGCGCCAAACGAACGTCGGATAGCCCGGGAACCAGGCCTCTGGAAAAATGACCAGTTGGGCGCCGTCCTTGGCCGCGGACGCTATAAGTTTGCAGGCCCGCGCCATTGACTTTGTCAGATCGAGATAGACTGGCGGTTCCTGAATGACGCAAAGTTTCATCCTGTTTCCTTTCATTAAATCGGCAACTTTTTGAGTAGATTGGACGCTCATTTGGTGCCGACAGCGACCACCAGCTCGCAGGGACCATTGAAGCCATCTGTGGTTTCAAATTCGGTAAGTGCCTCGCCAATCTCGGCCCAAACGGTTTCCTGATTTTCGGGGCGAAGCCCGCTTAGCATTTGATGCATTGCGCCGAACGACTCCCGCTCAAATCGCAAGCAGTCGGCAGCCGTCGGAAGAACGACGGGTGCGTCGATCACCCTTTCTTCAATGTTACGGAAACCTGCTTGTTTTAAGGTCGCTGAAAGCGTTCCGGGAGCGCCAAGACTGAAAGGCCCTGGTTGACCGGGAATTGGCGGCGGCAGCTTTGCTCTTTCCCGAATTATTGAGACGGGTTTTGAGAAGAACCCATTTTTCTCAGGCGTTGAGTAAACGATCGCTGCAAATCTGCCTCCCGGCTTCAATGCTCGAATGATGTTCGCCAGTGCCTTTTGTTGATCGGGGAAATAAATCAACCCGACCCGGCTGATGGCCGCATCAAAGCTACCGAGTGGAAGATCCATGTCTTCGCCGTCTGCTTCAAGCGTTTCGAGGTTTTCCAGTCCCTCGATACGCGCGTTCTCTAATGCATAATCAAGGATGTCTGGTGAAATATCAGTTGCCAGCACACGACCGGACGCGCCAACACGTTGCGCTGCCATCAGCGATTGCTGTCCCGCTCCTGCAGCGACATCCAAAACGAAGTGCCCAGGTCCAATTTCGGCCATATCAAGCATTGCTTCAGTCGCCGGTCCTAACCACGTCGCAAGGAACCCTCCCCAGGCATTCCAGGCTTCGGCTGCGTCTTGCCATTGTTGGCGGGTTGTTGATTTGTACGTTGCTGCATCAAAGGCCATTTCGTCGTTCCTCGGTGGTATCGTTTCGCGGGATGAGTTTTCGTGTTCACTCACCATTCCCGCGGAAGCCGATAGCGTCCCGAAGAAAAGCCTAATAAAATGCTACGCTTCGGCTATAGTACTGAAAAAAGGGGAAAAGTGGTCGAGTGTGGGAAGCCTTACGTTCCAAGGGCGCGCTTCTAAATGTCCAGTCACATGCGTGAACTGCGTCTCGGAAATACAATAGTTCGGACCGATACAGGTGAGATTCGCGGCGAATTTGGCGAATTTCATCTCGAGCCGAAATCCATGGCAGTTCTGCTTCATTTGATTGAACGCCATGGAGAAGTTGTGAGCCGCGAAGAGCTATTGGATGCCGTGTGGCCAGGCATTCACGTGGGGGACGATTCACTTACGGCGGCGATAATCAAGATCCGGCGCGCACTTGGAGATGATGCGCGCAACCCCACACATATCGAGACGATACCGAAGCGGGGATACAGACTGATTTCGCCACTCGGTACTAGCGACGCACACCAACCAGCCGCAAAAGAGATCGTTGAAACCACGAAGGCGGAACGTTTTGGGAGGTGGTCGCTGCCGGTCTTTGTGACACTTGTAGTAATCCTTGGTGCCGGTCTCTTCACGATTTTTCCTTCAGACGACATTCAGGAACAGAGCTCTACACCTGCTGATACTTCGACCATTGTGGAAGTGATGCCTTTCGCCAACGTTAGCGGCGACCCTGCCCAGGAATATCTGGCGCTTGGGATCAGCGAAACCATACTCAACGATTTGGCCCATCATTCTGAGTTTTCCGTGCGGCAGGAGTTGGAAAACACAACCCCATCGACAAAGG
>JAPPOI010000452.1 GCA_028818055.1 Boseongicola sp. | reverse complement strand
AAGTCGCCCGTAATTTCTAGATAGTTCATCTGACGCACCGACACCCACTCGCCAAAGTGCGCACATCGTGCCTGAGCCTGCTCCACGAAACCTTCATGTAAATCAACGGCAAGAATTTCGGACCCTGGCCTTGCTTGCGCAAGCGTGACGGTATCTGCCCCGGGGCCACAGGCAGCATCCGCTATCCGCGCGCTCACTGGTGTGCCGGCAACGTCCAGCGCCCAAAATACATCTTCCGGAAGACCGGGCCCCTCTCGTGGCAGGTCTTTGTGAACGGTGAAGAAGGCCTCGGTAGGCGTCATTCCGCAGCAGCTGCCCCTGCCCGCGTTTCACGCAGAAGCTTCCAGTTGATCGCGTCGACCAATGCCTGGAACGAGGAATCGACGATGTTCGGAGAAACGCCAACGGTCGACCAAGCATGCCCCTTGTCATCGGCAAAATCGATGATGACCCGGGTCACGGCTTCGGTGCCGCCTTGCGTAATGCGAACCTTGAAATCGGTCAAACGCATGCCTTCTACATGTTCCTGAAACGGACCGAGGTCCGACTTCAACGCTTGCCACAATGCGTTAACGGGACCGTCGTCGCGCATGTCGCTGGGGTGTTCGTTCTTGAAATAGCTCGTCGAAGTTCCATCACGGGTGGCCAACGTGACCACGGCTTCGGATTCCACGACCGTTTCACCTTTTGCATTACGCCGCCGTTCAGAGATTACCCGATATCGTTCGACTTCGAAGAATTCTGGCGCAAGTCCAAGCTCTTCGCGCGCCAGCAATTCGAAACTCGCCTGAGCGCTATCATAAGCAAACCCGTCGGATTCCTTGAGTTTGACCCGGTAGAGGATGCGCGCGAGGGCTGGATCGCCCTTCTCAGCTGGCAATCCCATTTCCGAAAGCCTCTTCAGAAGGTTTGACTGCCCGGCCTGATTGGACATCGGAACAATACGTGCGTTTCCGACCGATGCCGGATCGATATGTTCGTACGTTGTGGGATCCTTCACAATCGCCGAGGCATGAAGGCCGGCTTTGTGAGCGAACGCCGAGGCGCCAACGTAGGGCGCGCTTCGAACCGGGACACGGTTCAGTATGTCATCCAACATGCGCGACGTTTGGGTCAGCCCTGCTAGTGCCGCGTCGGAAACACCAATCTCGAACTCCGACGCATACGGCTCTTTCAACAGCAGCGTTGGGATCAAAGTGGTCAGGTTTGCGTTTCCGCAACGTTCGCCAAGCCCGTTCAACGTGCCTTGTATCTGGCGCGCGCCTGCACGGACCGCACTAAGGCTACCTGCAACGGCATTGCCAGTATCATCATGGGTGTGGATGCCGACATTTTCGCCGGGTATCCCGGCTTCAATCACGGCGCGCGTGATCTCGTAGATCTCGTCAGGAAGAGTGCCACCGTTGGTGTCACACAAAACAACCCAACGCGCACCCGCATCATACGCGGCCTTAGCGCATTCAATCGCGTACGTAGGATTGGCTTTGTATCCATCAAAGAAGTGTTCGGCATCAAAGAGAGCTTCGCGGCCCTTTGCCACCAGGTGTGCGATGCTTTCGGCGATATTGGCGCGGTTTTCTTCCAACGAGATCCCCAACGCAGTTTCCACGTGAAAGTCGTGTGACTTTCCAACCAGACACACTGCGGGCGTATTGGCATTAAGAACTGCCGCCAGAACGTCGTCGTTGTCCGCAGAGCGCCCCGCACGCTTTGTCATTCCAAATGCAGTGAACGTTGCCCGCGTTTCAGGTCGTGTTTCAAAAAACGCGCTATCGGTCGGGTTCGCACCGGGCCAGCCTCCTTCGATGTAGTCGACACCAAGGGCGTCGAGCGCATTTGCAATCGCGACCTTGTCTTCGCTCGAGAACTGGACACCCTGCGTCTGCTGACCATCACGAAGCGTCGTGTCGAAAAGAGAAAGTTTGGTCTTGGTCATGTTCTTTCTCCCTCATGAAGCGAATGGAAGGCTCGTCCGTGTTTGACAAGTAACATCATGTCAGTGCCTCCAGCTTGTTTCGGTCAAACCTGTCATTCGGGCGCAACGACACACCGTCTTTGCTCATCATCACGTCTAGACCGGCATCCGATAATGCGGACTTCAACGCATCAACGGCAGCGAAATCTTTGGTTTCCATCGCAGTTTCGAGCGCCGCCGGCAGTTTGACGGCCCAACCATCAATTTCAGCCGAGACGTCTTCGCCGGCGTTTGTTGAGAATGCATCAAGCTGAAAACCGAGAATTTTCAAACCTGCTGAGAGCCCCTCTCCATCGCCCGTTGCTGCCAGTTTGTGCAGCACAGTAATGGCCAGTGAAGTGTTCAGATCATCTGCCAGCGCGTTCAGCACTGCAGAAGGTACGTCGACTCCATCGGACGGTGCTTTATTGACCATTCCAGCCCACTTTTTCAGCGTTCTGTCCGCTTCCTTCGCCTTCTTATCGGTCCAGTCCATGGGTTTGCGATAATGCGTGCTTAAGAACACGAACCGGATCACCTCGCCCGGGACTTTCCAACCGCCCGACCAATTGCCGTCCAACAAATCACGGACTGTGAAGAAATTGCCCAAAGACTTGGACATCTTCTTTCCTTCGACCTGCAACATCTCGTTATGCATCCAGACGTTGGCAAATCCGTGTCCCATGCATTTTGACTGTGCGATTTCGTTTTCGTGGTGCGGAAAAGTCAGATCGTTGCCGCCGCCATGAATGTCGAAGCTTGCGCCGAGTAGCTCAAAGGACATTGCCGAGCATTCAATGTGCCAACCCGGGCGTCCCCGGCCCCACGGACTGTCCCAGCCGGGCGTCGCGTCGTCGGACGGCTTCCACAGTACGAAATCCATCGGGTCTTCTTTGAACGGCGCGACTTCAACGCGGGCACCAGCGATCATGTCATCCACTGAGCGACCGGAAAGCTTGCCGTACTCAGCATACGACCGGACCCGGAACAACACATGCCCGTCCACGGCATAGGCGTGATCTTTCGCGATTAGTTCTTCAATCATGGCGACCATTTGGTCGATCCATTCGGTTGCACGCGGCATGTGAGATGGTTCAAGCGCACCAAGCTCGGCCATATCATCCAGATACCACTGCGTGGTTTCGTTTGTGATCTCGCGGATCGAGCGCCCGCTTTCAGCCGCCCGCGCATTGATCTTGTCGTCCACATCCGTGAAGTTTCGAACGTAAGTCACGTGATCCTCGCCATACGCGTGGCGCAACAGGCGGAAAAGCGTATCAAAGACGATGACCGGGCGCGCATTCCCAATATGGGCGCGGTCATAGACAGTGGGCCCGCAGACATACATCCGCACGTCGTCCGGATTGATCGGATCGAACCGCTCTTTCGAGCGTGTCGCGGTGTTATAGAGCGTGATGTCGGTCATAAGCCAATCCTTCGGCGGACGTGTCCCGCGCGGGCTTTAGCAAGGTTGTGTCAGAGATGAAAGAAACCGGCCCGCGTGACGTGTGTCAGCAGGTAATAATGCAGCAGATGATGCAAGTGTTACGGTTCATGGTCACCGGGATACCTAAAGTTCCTTGTTCTGCCAACGAATAAATTTCGAGCATCAATGTTTGTGACATTTCTCAGCACAAAGCGTGAATTGACAAGGTTCAACGCCTTGTGCCCTCTGAGCGCATGAAAATATCGAAACGAATTCAAGGTCTGACCGGTGGCGGATCGGATGGCTGGGATATCTATCGTCGCTCGCGCGCGATGATAGCCGACGGCAAGGACGTCATTGAGCTCACCATCGGAGAGCATGACCGGCGCACCGAACCAGAGATCCTAACCGCTATGTATGAAGCAGCATTGGGTGGTCATACGGGATATTCTTCTATTCCAGGTATTTCGGAGTTGCGCGACGCAATCGCCGTGCGGACTACCGAGAGAACAGGTATAAAAACCGAACGCGAGAACATCCTGGTCACGCCCGGTGGTCAGGCCGCGCTGTTCGCTGCTCACATGGTTGCCTGTGATCCAGGCGATACAGGGCTGTTCATTGACCCGTATTACGCCACCTACCCCGGTACAATTCGTGCCGTTGGCGCCGTTGCCAGACCTGTTCCGGCCCGCGCGCGCTTCGGGTTTCAGCCCCAGTGGGACGATATTGCCCAAGATGCCGGCTCCTCGCAGTCGTTGCTGATCAATTCGCCCAACAATCCAACCGGCGTGGTTTATTCCGAAGACACCATGAACACGATTGTTCGCGCAGCACAGGAATTCGATCTTTGGCTGGTCTCGGACGAGGTCTACGACAGCCAGCTTTGGTCGGGCACGCATCTCAGCCCTCGCCAGTGGTCGGACATGACTGAACGCACACTTGTCGTGGGATCCGTATCCAAAAGTAACTCCATGACAGGCAGCCGTTTTGTCTGGATCATCGGTCCAGAAGAAGCGATCGACCATTTGTCGAACCTATCGACGCACACAAACTACGGCGTTCCGGGATTCATTCAGGACGCCGCCGTCTTTGCGCTTTCACAAGGTCCCGAATTCGAAGATCGGATCGCCAAGCCATTTCGACGGCGTCATGCTGCTGTTGGCGAATACCTGATGTCACGCCAGGTTAAGGTCGTCCCATCTACGGCTTCGATGTATCTGATGGTCGACATTCGTTCGACCGGATTGAGCGGTGAAGAGTTTGCCAACAGACTTTTGGATGATCACCTGATCGCTGTCATGCCAGGAGAAAGTTTCGGTGCTTCTGGCGCCGGACACTTGCGGATTGCTTTGACGATCGACGACGAACGGCTGATGACCGCTGCCGCAAAAATTACCGACATGATCCAAGCCTTGGCAAGCGAGGCGGCTTGATGGGCGAGTTTCGCGATCTTCACCGAAAAGGCGATCCATTCATCCTTGCCAACGCATGGGACATTGGAAGCGCCAAAATGCTGGCGGCTCTTGGTGCACCAGCAATCGCAACATCCTCTGCGGCGCACGCCTTTACACTAGGCCGCCCGGATCAGGGATATGTCAGTCGTGACGAAGCCTTGGCCCACGCGCAAGACTTGGTAGCGGCAGTTGATGTTCCTGTCTCGGGCGACTTTGAGAACGGATATGGTCACGATCCGGATACTTGCGCGGAAACAGTGCGCTTGTCGGCAGAGGTTGGGCTTGCCGGGATATCCATCGAAGACGCCGCCCTTCCAGATGACAAGGCTTATGAACGGGAGCTGGCAGTTGAGCGGATCAAGGCCGCAAGTGCTGCCGCACGTGGTCTGTCAAAAGACTTCATCCTCGTGGCACGGGCCGACGGCATAATGAACGGTCACTACGACATCGAAGAGGCCATTGAACGCGTCAGGGGCTATGACGCAGCTGGCGCTGACTGCATCTATGTACCTCTTCCGAAGACGATCGATGATTTAAAGCGGGTCATCGCCGCGACCGACAAGCCGGTAAACGTATTGGTCGCCGGCCCATACGCGAACCGCACGCACAACGAATTTGCGCAAATGGGCGCTGCACGTCTTTCACTCGGATCATCTCTGGCGCGCGTCACGCACCGCGCCATTCACGACACGGCCAAAGCCTTCCTGAGCGATGGAGATTTCAGTGGTCTGGCCGCGGCGATGCCAGGATCAGATGTGGATAACCTACTGATCTAATCAGTGGTCTCAACGACCATTACATCGCGATTTGAAGCCGCCATGGCCCAAGTGACGGCTTCCTGATAGCGCGGATCATTGTATGCCGCCTCGGCCGCTTCAACACTTGGGAACTGTGCCACGACATTGCGGCCGCGGCCCTCACCTTCAAGCTGAACGACCTTGCCACCACGTGCGATGAATTCGCCGCCATGTTCAGGAATCACAACAGACGCAACTTCTATATATTTTCCATAGAGTTCCGCGTCGGTCACATCGACACGAGCAATCCAAAGTGCTGCCATCTGATTATCCTTTCAAAACTGTTTTTGCGGCCTCAATCGCGGCATCGGCACCTGAGGCATCGGGGCCGCCCCCCTGCGCCATGTCCGGGCGGCCACCACCGCCTTTGCCACCCAGTTCGGCAACTGCGGCCTGAACCAATGCCACAGCAGAAATCCGGTCTGTCAAATCATCCGTGACGCCAGCAGCAACTGCAGCTTTTCCACCCGTATCGGCAATCAAAAGAACCGCACCTGAACCCATTCGGCTCTTGTGCTCATCAATCAACGCCGGCAAGTCCTTGCCA
>JAPPOI010000070.1:3728-6212 GCA_028818055.1 Boseongicola sp. | reverse complement strand
CCCCCCGCGAATTGGCGGACGTGGCCGGAAGCGCTTATGACAACCACGCCCGCGACCCGCTGATAGATGGGCCACACAAGGTTCGTTTGAATTTTCTGGAAGCCGATGGCGATTATGAAATACGAGCTGAGGAAAGCGCATTCCCTGACACGAATGCCCAAACGGTGTCGCAAAGCGAGTTGTCACTGGTATTGACCGAGGGCGAGGGTATCGCCGCGACGGAACGCTGGTTATCCGAAACCAGAGTTGCAAGAGACAAAGCCGTTTTTGCCCTTCCACCTTCATCACCAATTCAGGCCGGTGACACAATTGAGCTTCAAACTGATGAAGCGGCGGGTGTGTTCAGAATTGATCGCTTGGAAGATGCTGGATTGCTGATCGCCGAAGCGGTGCGTGTCGACGCTGGAATATACGAAAAGCCGACAATTCCGGAAGCGACGCCGACCGTACCAACGATCCAGACTCCCGTTCCGGTTTGGCCGGTCATTATGGATTTACCGCTACTAACGGGAAGGGAAAACGAGATTGCACCATGGGTTGCAGCGACGGCAAAACCATGGCCCGGAGGCGTGCATATTTATGGATCCTCCGACGCAGCAAGCTGGGGGTATGAGCTGGTTTTAGAGAGGTCCGCTGTTATTGGTGAAACGCTCAATGATCTAGCAAGCGCGCGGCCAGGAATTTGGGATCGTGGCGAAGCGCTCACTATCAGGATTCCAAACGGTGACTTGAGCAGCATTAGCGAAGCGAGCGTTTTTGCGAATGGAAACGCGGCTGTTATCGGCGATCCGGTGTCAGACGTTTGGGAAGTTTTCCAGTTCCGAGACGCCCAGCTTGTTGGGCCTGACACCTGGGCCCTGTCCATGAGATTGCGCGGACAAAAGGGAACCGACGGTTTGATCCCGAATGTGTGGCCAGCGGGTTCGGTATTTGTGCTGCTAGATGAAAACTTGCGGCAAATACAGATTGCATCGTCTCAACGCGATGTAGAGCGCCATTATCGAATTGGCCCCGCTTCGAAGGCGGTAGATCATTCGTCGTATCTGCAACTGTCGCACACAGCCTCGGCCGCGGGACTGAGGCCATATGCACCAGTGCACTTGCGGGTATCGAACGATGGATCGGGCAACTTCTTGGTCAAGTGGTTGCGGCAGTCTCGGATAGATGGGGACCTTTGGTCGAATACTGACATTCCGCTTGGCGAACAATCAGAGGAGTATCTGGTGCGCATCACTGCCGGTGGAGCCACTCGTCGAGAAGTGTCCATATCAAGCCCCAGTTGGACGTATCTTGCTGCCGATGTTTTGCAAGATGGTCTGACAGGCAACTTCGAAATCCATGTTGCTCAGGTTTCTGACAGGTTCGGGCCGGGGCTTTTTGCAAAGGTAAATGCATATGTCTGAGACGAGCACATTGAAACTTCCCTTGGTTCAGCCAGCCCAGTCGCAAAAACATGTGACAGTCAACGAGGCGTTTCTCATCTTGGACGCGCTTACAGCCATCAGCCTGATCGAGCCGGCGCGGACGGCAGTGCCGGCGTCGCCTCTCGAAGGCGACTTATATGGAGTTGGGGTGGGGGCATCGGGCGAATGGCTTGGACAGGATACGAAGCTCGCGCTGTTCGCGAATGGAGGCTGGATATTTGTTCCACCAAAATTCGGATGGCGTGCCTGGCTTCAAAACCTCGGGACTGAGGCGACTTTTGATGGTGAAGGGTGGATTCCAGGAGCCGGCGCGATGTCTGAAAATGGCGCAGCGTTCTCGCATCGTTCTTTAGAAGTCGATCACGCGGTAAGTGTCGGATCAACTAGCGTAGTCAGCGCATTCATTCCTGCCAACTCGATTGTGTACGGTGTGACAGGGCGCGTGCTAACAGACGTTGGTGGTGCATCGTCGTTTCAATTGGGCGTTTCCGGGAGCACTGATCGATACGGAAGCGGAATTGGTTTGACCAACGGTTCTTGGTTGCGCGGAATCACTTCGAGCCCTGTGACGTATTATTCGGACACGGATCTACTTCTGACTGCAGAAAATGGCTCGTTCGACGGCACAGGAAGCGTCCGGTTGGCTGTCCACTTTGCAGAACTTTCGCTTCCGCGAGTTTGATGCCCGGCTAGCCGTTTGCACATTCGATGCATTTTGCGGCCGTTGGATCGAGTTCAAGTCGTTTAGCGGCAATTTCCTCTCCGCAGTCATCGCAATACCCAAACTCACCGTCTTGGCAACGGGTCAGTGCTGCCTGAATTTTCAACTTGCGGGCATCTCTTCTACGTTGATTGGCGTTTGCAAGCGCTTGCCGCTGCAAGGCGTCCATGCGGCTCAATCGACCAACAGATTGCTGATCTAGCATCACCGTTTGCTGATCTTCGGACCCGACGGTGTCGCTTTCTTCTAGGCTGTGAAGTTCCGCGCGCAACTTTGCCTCAAAATCAGCGAGTCGTTTATCGTTCACAGTTTTTACTCATTTGGTGATAGGTTCTTTTT
>JAPPOI010000070.1:0-3718 GCA_028818055.1 Boseongicola sp. | reverse complement strand
AAAATTAGGATACTCGTATGGCTGAGCGTAAGCCGATACCGGCACGTCTGGACCCGGTTTGGGAACGGATAACGTCGGATGCGAAAGAAGCGATTGCAGCCGAACCCCTGATTGGCGGTTTGGTGCATTCCAGCGTTTTGCACCACGATAGCTTTGAGCGGGCATTGAGCTACCGGATTGCCATGAAATTGGCGTCTGAAGAAATGTCGGCCCAAATTCTGAGGGAAATCGCCGATGAAGTCTTCGCAGCAGAGCCTGCATTGGGTGAGGCTGCAAGGGCTGACATCGTAGCGGTTTTTGAGCGCGACCCGGCTTGCCATCGCCTTGTCCAGCCACTGTTATTCTTCAAAGGGTTTCAAGCGGTTCAGGCATACCGTATTGGTCACTATCTTTGGACGCAGGGTCGCAAAGACCTTTCTTACTTCATTCAAGCGCGTGTAAGCGAAGTGTTTGGCATCGATATCCATCCGGCGGCCAAGATTGGCAAAGGCCTGATGATCGATCACGCACATTCGATCGTCATTGGGGAAACGGCAGTCGTTGGCGACAACGTGTCGATGTTGCACTCGGTCACCCTTGGTGGCACCGGGAAGGAAGATGATGACAGACACCCAAAGATCGGCGACGGCGTGTTAATAGGAGCAGGTGCCAAGGTTCTTGGGAGCATATCGATCGGAAATTGCAGCCGCCTTGCAGCTGGTTCCGTGGTGTTGGAAGCGGTGCCTGCTTGCAAGACTGTCGCTGGTGTTCCGGCCAAGATCGTCGGGGAAGCGGGGTGCGACCAACCGGCGTTGAATATGGATCAAATCCTGAACGGTTGTCCGGGCGAATAGTCATATTCGGAACGAATTTCTGAGGCCGATCGCCAAGGGCGGTCGGCCTTCTTTTTTGTTTGAACGGTATTGATCCCCGAGCTTTGTCGGCTCAAGTTTGGAGAATTCTACCAAACGGAGTTAAGACAATGGCTGCCAGACAGACTAATGGCCGTGGCCGCAGATTTGATAGCATTATCGATACTGTAGGAGACACACCGGTCGTTCGTATCAATCGTATCGCACCCTCCAATGTTACAGTTTATGTGAAATTTGAAGCGTTTAACCCAGCGGCGTCAGTCAAAGACCGCTTGGCACTCAGTATCATTGAAGAGGCTGAAAAAGACGGGCGTCTAAAGCCGGGACAAACCGTGATCGAGGCAACTTCGGGCAATACCGGGATTGGTTTGGCGATGGTTTGTGCGGCAAAAGGGTACCCACTTGTTGTGACGATGGCCGACAGTTTTTCGATCGAACGTCGTCGATTGATGAGATTTTTGGGTGCCAAAGTCGTTCTGACACCGAGAACCCAGAAAGGCTTCGGCATGTATCAGAAGGCCAAGGAATTGGCCGAGGCAAATGATTGGTTCTTTGCAGGTCAGTTCGAGACGCCCGACAACGCCAAAATCCACGAAAACACCACGGCAAGAGAGATCCTTGCCGATTTCGAGGGTGAGAGGCTGGACTATTTTGTGACCGGCTATGGAACGGGCGGAACGGTGTCTGGTGTTGGTCGTGTCCTGCGCAAGGAACGGCCCGACACAAAAATCATCCTGACCGAGCCTGCAAATGCGGCCCTTGTCGGTTCTGGCTATGTAAATACAAGAAACGCCGAAAATCAGCCAACGGAAGGTCACCCGAATTGGGAGCCTCATCCAATTCAAGGATGGACGCCCGACTTTATCCCTTTTGTGCTGCAAGAAGCTCTGGACGGAAAATACTACGACGAGCTTATCCCGGTCACGGGACCTGAGGGCATTGCCTGGGCTAAAAAGCTGGCGTCGCAAGAAGGGGTTTTCACAGGTATTTCTGGCGGCTCGACCTTTGCCATCGCCATGAAAGTTGCCGAGACCGCACCTGAGGGTTCGGTCATCCTGTGCATGTTGCCGGACACAGGCGAACGGTATCTGTCGACGCCACTTTTCGAAGATGTCCCAGAGGAAATGACGGACGAGGAGGTTGCTCTGTCCCGCTCAACACCTGGGTATCAATTGGAAGGTTGACTGGCGTCGACTGAGAAATCGCCGTCCGTCATATTTAGTTTGAAAAGTGCCTCCGCTCCTTGCAATTGAGGAGCGGAGCTGCGCTTTTAAGGGCCATCAAGCTGAGAATGCGTCGCACAGATAGCTTTTGCGACCGTCTGTTAAGCGTCCGACAAATTCGCCGGCCGACCACGATACAGTTCCCGAGAAGTAGAAGTCAGGACGCGATGGATCGGAGCTGACCAGAGTTTCAGTCCGACCGTCTGCAAAGAACAACTCAACTGTATTTTCACTATATCTTGCAGTTAAGTCAGGGCCGTTGGCGCATGTATACTTCGTGGTCGACGATCCCACACCGCACGCGGTCAGGATTGCAAAAGCACCTAGTGCGAGGCTCAAGCGCATCATGCGAGCATTCCCATGGGGTTTTCCAGATTGTCTTTGATAGCAGCTAGCAGTTCCGCTCCAAGCGCACCATCAATGACACGGTGATCAACGCTTAGAGTTACAGACATCACGGTCGCAACCTTCAGTTCACCATCTTCGCCAACAACTGGTTTTTTGGCGCCCGCACCGACGGCCAGAATTGCTCCGTGTGGTGGATTGATAACCGCATCAAAGTTGTCGATGCCGAACATGCCAAGGTTTGAGATCGCGAAACTGCCTCCTTGGTATTCATGCGGGGCCAACTTGCGATCACGCGCCCGTGCAGCGAGGTCTTTCATCTCAGCTGACAGAACCGACAGCGACTTCATTTCAGCGTCTTTCAGAACCGGAGTGAACAGGCCGCCTTCAATCGCAACGGCAACGGCGACATCCGATGGTTTAAGTTTCAGCATACGATCGCCAGCCCAAACAGCGTTCGCATCTGGAACTGTTTGAAGCGCCAGCGCGCAGGCTTTGATGATGAAGTCATTGACTGAAAGCTTCACTCCACGCGCTTCAAGTTGCTTGTTAAGGGTAGAGCGGAATTTTAGCAGAGCATCCAGCTCGATATCGCGTCGCAGATAGAAGTGCGGAATGGTCTGCTTTGCTTCCGTCAGGCGAGCTGCAATCGTTTTCCGCATTCCGTCGAGCGATATTTCTTCGAATTCCCGATCGCCGTACATTGCCAAAACCTGAGCGGCGTCTGGACCTGCGGGAGCAGCTGCGGCTGTCGCTGGTGCTGCTGCTGACGAAGCAGCAGGCGCCGCGCCCGGTTGCGCATTCTCAACGTCCGCTTTGACGATACGTCCCTTCGGACCAGAGCCTTTGATCTGGCTGAGGTCCAGTCCTTTGTCCTTGGCTATCCGCCGGGCGAGGGGGGATGCGAAGATACGGTCTCCGCTCGCGGCCGTTGGTGCTGACGGTGCAGGCGCCGCGGCTGGGGCCGGAGCGTCTGCTGCCGCGGGTGCGGGCTCGGCAGCCGGTGGCGTCGAAGCAGCCGGTGCCGCCGAGACGTCGCCAATATCATCGGCGCTTTCCCCTTCTTCCAGCAACACAGCAATTGGTGAATTGACCTTCACGCCTTCTGTGCCTTCAGCAATCAGAATTTTCCCGACGGTCCCTTCGTCGACCGCCTCGAATTCCATTGTCGCCTTGTCGGTTTCGATCTCAGCCAGAAGGTCACCCGATGCAACGGTGTCACCTTCCTTGACCAACCACTTCGCCAGTGTGCCTTCCTCCATGGTAGGAGAAAGCGCGGGCATGAGTATTTCTGTAGGC
>JAPPOI010000170.1 GCA_028818055.1 Boseongicola sp. | reverse complement strand
AACATCTTCACCTCGCGATACCATCGCTGGCTTTCCAGAGCGCTCTCGCGCTTCTCCCACGCTTCACGCGCTTCTTACCTCGCGATCCGCTCTTTCTCCTCGGGCGATTTCCGTTCCCACCGGATCAGATCCCGCAGACGCGACATCAAACCGTCTGACTGCATCCGCTCACCATTCTCATCCCGTGGACCGTGATCCAGTATCTCCTCCTGTTCCCGGATCAGGTCGAAGTCGGCTTCGCTCACCAGATACACCGGGTTGCCGCCCCGGCGTGTGATGCAGATGAAATCGTCGCCATAGCGCACCAGCGCGATGTAGTGTGACAGGTGGCGGCGGAACTCGGTGACTGAGATGTAATGTTGCTGATCCGCAGGTGCGTCATCGTAGTTAATCATGTCGTAACTCCAGAGATCTGGCAGATGTACGTTTCTGCACATTGGCCGAAATCCTGATGTACAAATCTCCACATTCGACTGCGGTTGCGAACGTACGCGTAACCCCGTGGTCACGAACCCCGTTGCCCGCGCGGTGCAGGCATCTTCTGGTCATCTCAGGTGTAAACGGTCAGCTACCGGTGCGCGCGGTATCCGGCACACAGCCCAATCCGCCCCAGTCGCAACAGCCCAGCGCGTCTTGCGCCTCGCGTTCGGCCGCGGCCAGCGCCATCAACTCCGCCACGCTCAGCTTCGTGGCGTCGATCAGGGCCGGGGCCTCGGCCGGCTCTTGTGCCGCCACCGGTCCGGCAAGGGCAAGGATCAGGATCAACTGTCTCATCGCCCGAAGCCTAACACGGCTAACGCCACGTCCCTCATCACATTCGTTTCACCGAAACCGGCTTTCAGGATAAAAGGCCATCAAAGAGGGAAGGGACCTAAGATGGATCAGGGTATTCGCGCGCAACTCCAAATCTCGCGCACCACGCATATCAATGACATCCTGCGCACCACGATCTTCAGCTTTATCGGGCTTGGCGCGCTGATCGCTTTTACCGATGGGTTGGCGATCCCGCTGACGGTGTTGACGATCACCGTCACGGTCTTTGGCATATTGGCCGGGAACACCGCGATCGACGATGTGTCCGTTCTGCGCAACGACATGGACGAAGCCACGCGTGCCTCGCACTATGGGCAAAAGGCGCACGGACGAAACCTTGAGGCCTTCAAGATCGTCTCAACCGTTTTGAACGGCGCGGTGGGGTTGGCGTATCTCGCGGTGATCTGGGGCTAGGGCCCTCAGAACAAGTCGCTGCCGCGTTCTTCGGCGATCTGATCGGCGGCAACAGCGCCGACCGCGCCCACGGCGACGGGCACGCATCCTGTCAGGGCGGTGATGCTCAGCAGGGCAGCGGCAAGGGTGGTGAGAGTTTTCTGCATCGAATGGCCTCCGTTTTGGCGAGTATCGCAGGGATTTTTCGGCGTGGGAAGGTGCTTTGATTCGCGTCGATTCGCTCCGAAGGGGTCGAAAATGGCCTTTGCAGACGCAGAAAGTGCCGGTTTTGGCTGTTTGGGCCGAATTGTAAACTTTCCCTCTGCATGTCGTTCCAGCGTCGAGGAAATTTCATTTTGTCCACAGATCGCTCCCCCGATTAACCACCAATTTATCCCCATCTAATTTCAATGCTGCGATGTTTTTCTGTTGCTCCGTCCGGTCGGTTGAGAGACGTTTAATCCATCGAAGCGAGACGCGAGTGTCGCAGAGAGGCACGGCAACCAAAGGGTCGGAAGCAAAGTTAGAAGAGACATGAGCTCGGAAGATTTTGTGGAAAGCCTGGGAGAGGTCGAAGAACGGAGAGGGGCTCTCGTAGGTCCTTGAAGGGAAACGATTTTCGAGGTTGTTGGGCGCCAGGAGGAACCTTCGGGAACCAAGTGGCAGTACAGGCTGAGAGGCTTGTGCAATGGGCCAGACGCCCTTTGGGGGGAAAGGTTCATGGAAGGCGTCAGGATGTGCCGCAAGGCACGATGCGAGGACCGCGTCTGAGCACCTGACGCCTTCATCTATTTTCGGGCAGTGGAATGAAAAGGGCTCGGTTGCCATAGCACCCGAGCCCTCTCAGCGTCAGCTGATGCATACCGCGTCTGTAAGCACCTCCGCGTTCCATACACGCCCTATCTTGTGTGTTCAACTAAATGTCGCGAAATTTTTGTGATTGGGGCCAATATATGCGCGGTCTCGCGCGAACTGTTCGGTGGCGCCTCCAAATAACCGCATTTCTTGAACACACATTTTTGGGGTTCATAGGATTTTCGATATGGGTCGATTTCTGTTTATCGGGGCTCTCGCAGTGGCAGGCTATTTGATCCTGCTGGACCGGCCTGGGTCGCCAATTTCGCGATCAAGCGGCGGAAGTGTATCCAACTACACCGGAGCTAGCGGGAGTGCGATCGGAGGTGTGAAACGTGCCGCCGGTGGAGTTTTGAACTGAGTTAAAGGTTTAAGGGCCGTCAGGCGTCGAGAAAAACGCGCACTGCAGCCTCAAACTCGCGTGGTTTGTCTGCATGAAGCCAATGTCCGGCACCAGGTAATTTCGCGAACCTTGCTTTCGGAAAGAGCTCGCGAATGCGAGATCGATGTTCGGGCAGAACGTAATCGCTGTCCGATCCGGTAAGGAACAAGGTGGGTCCGTTGAAGGAGCCGTTCACCTCAGGAAATCCGATAATCCGGTCCATCTCTTGAGCGAGAACGTCCAAATTCAGTTTCCACCGCTTGTTTTTTACATCGAGGGACTGAAGCAAGAACGCGCGGACACCTTTGTCTTCAACAGACATCGACAGCTGTTCGTCGGCGTCGCTGCGTCGCTCGATACGTTCCAAGTCAATCGCCTTCATGGCTTCGATAAGATGAATTTGCGTATGGCTGTATCCAATTGGTGCAATGTCGGCGACGATCAGTCGACGAACCCGATCCGGGTGTGACAGGGCAAGCAGCATGGACGCCTTGCCACCCATCGAGTGTCCAAGTACGTCACTTTCTTCCGTCAGTGTTGCGGCAAGGTCCCCCGCCATATCTGCGTAGCTTTGTGTGTCGCGCCTTGGGCTGTCCCCATGGTTGCGCATATCCACGGTTTTCACGGTCCGGGAGTCGGACAAACGTTTTGAAATCACCGACCAATTTCTGGCTGATCCAAATAAGCCGTGGGCGATCAGCAACGGCGTTTTGCCGCTTGGGCCAGAATATTCATCGGTCGAAAGCATGGGCTTCTCTTAGCGTGTCGTTCAGGTTATCGCAAAGGCATGGAGCAAGATTCCCGTCTGGACACTTTGGCCGAACTCATGGCCACCCAGCTTCGTGTACGAAGCGGTGCGTTTTCGGACGTTGTGGAACGGGCCGGGCGCAAGATTCCAAAGCGATACCGTGGCGATGTCCAGACCTTGTTAAGTTCCCAGCAGCTGGCATCACATCCGAAACTTGCCCGCCAGGTTAATAAGAAATCTGTCAAGAAGGCCGAACGCCGATTGACCTATTTCCTGAACAAACAGAATCCTAAGGCCGAGCGCCGCAACGAAATCTTGGACGTCGTCGCGAAAATCGCTTTCGTGTTTGTCGTCGTTGTGCTTGGTGTGTTTTTCCTGTTGCTCAGCCGAGGTTACTTCGACTGAGCAACGGTCTTCATAGATTTGGATAGACTGGAAAACGCTGACAGAGGGCAACCACTTCGGCTTTCACCCGCGCTTCCACTTCGGCGTTTCCGTCTTCTCCGTTGGCCGCCAACCCATCCACAACTTCGCAGATCCAGCGCGCGATTTGCTCGAACTCGGGCTCACCAAAGCCGCGCGTTGTGCCAGCAGGGGTGCCAAGCCGGACGCCGCTCGAGATTGTCGGCTTCTCGGTGTCGAATGGAATTCCGTTTTTGTTGCAGGTGATATGCGCCCGGCCAAGGGCTGCTTCAGTTGCTTTGCCGG
The DNA here is from genome assembly GCA_028818055.1 of Boseongicola sp. GTDB lineage: Bacteria > Pseudomonadota > Alphaproteobacteria > Rhodobacterales > Rhodobacteraceae > JAPPOI01. The sequence continues at coordinate 21,452 of JAPPOI010000170.1, read as the reverse complement.
TCACGCTCTTGGGCCGCAAATCGACCAACATGACGTGCGTGTCGGTGCCACCGGTAACGATATCCAATCCGCCAGACATCAATCCGTCTGCCAGAGCCTTGGCATTTTTGACCACTTGCTGTTGATAGGATTTGAATTCCGGCCGAAGTGCTTCGCCGAATGCCACCGCTTTACCAGCGATGACGTGCATCAGTGGACCACCTTGGATACCGGGGAAAATGGCCGAATTGACTTTCTTCGCGATCACTTCGTCGTTGGTAAGGATCATCCCACCGCGAGGGCCGCGCAGCGTTTTGTGAGTTGTCGTGGTGGCGACGTGAGCGTGCGGGAAAGGCGACGGATACTCGCCAGCTGCGACCAACCCAGCGAAGTGCGCCATATCAACCAATAAGTAAGCACCCACGCTGTCCGCGATTTCTCGCATTTTTGCGAAGTCGATTATCCTCGGAATGGCAGAGCCGCCCGCGATGATCATTTTCGGGCTGTGTTCAGCAGTTAGTTCTGCGACCTGATCATAATCAATCTGCATGTCCTGACGACGAACGCCGTACTGGATTGCGTTGAACCATTTTCCCGACTGGTTGGGTTTGGCGCCATGGGTCAGGTGACCACCTGCATCAAGGCTCATTCCCAGAATTGTATCACCGGGCTGTAGCAACGCCTGAAACACGCCCTGGTTTGCCTGCGATCCAGAATTGGCTTGGACGTTGGCAAAGTCACAATCGAAAAGCTGCTTCGCGCGATCGATCGCAAGGTTTTCGGCCACGTCTACGAACTGGCAACCGCCATAATACCGACGTCCTGGATATCCCTCGGCGTATTTGTTGGTCATCACCGAGCCTTGCGCCTCAAGAACGGCAGCCGAAACGATATTTTCCGACGCAATCAATTCGATCTCGTCGCGTTGACGGCCAAGCTCGGACTGAATGGCTTCAAAGACCTCCGGGTCGCGTGTGGACAGGGGCTCGTTGAAGAAGCCGGTGTCGCGGTGGATCGAGTTCATGGCGCACTCCTTGAAAGGCAGCATCGATTTGGCTGACCTCTTAGACCCAATGTGCAACCATATAAAGCTCAGATTCGACCATTTGCTGTGCCACGGCGTCACATACAAACGCCGTTCAGGCTTGTTTTTCGCGTCGTGTCGGGCAATCGTTCTGGAACTTTGTGTGCGAGGGTCCAAATGCCCAAGAAAATTTCGTTCAGAGCAAGTCCCGTTGCGGTTGCTCAAGAGGCGCAAGCGGCGCTGATCGAACGCTATGGTCAGCACGAGGCGTCCGAGGCGGAGGTCATCGTCGCGCTGGGCGGTGATGGTTTCATGTTGCAGACGTTGAACGAAATGAGACCGCTTGAAAAACCTGTCTATGGGATGAACCGTGGCACGGTCGGGTTTTTGATGAATACGTATTCCGAAGACAATCTGATTGGACGTTTGGATGAGGCTGAAGAGGCCGAGATCAATCCGCTTCACATGAAAGCTGAATCCGACGACGGAACGATAACCGAGGCTTTGGCAATCAACGAGGTCTCACTGCTACGAGCGGGCCCTCAGGCAGCGCGTCTGAAAATTTCGGTTGATGGCCGTCCAAGGCTCGCGGAACTCGTCTGTGACGGCGCGTTGGTTGCCACACCGGCTGGATCGACGGCCTACAACTATTCTGCCCATGGTCCCATACTGCCCATCGGTTCCGAGGTTTTGGCATTGACCGCAGTTGCTGCGTTTCGGCCGCGGCGCTGGCGCGGTGCTTTGTTGCCAAAGGATGCGACTGTACGGTTTGACGTGCTTGAGCGCGATAAGCGCCCCGTCATGGCAGATGCGGACAGCCGGCCAGTCCGTAATGTGAATTGGGTCGAAATTCGAAGCGAACCCAGTGTCACACACAGGCTTCTTTTCGACCCCGGTCACGGGCTGGAAGAACGGCTAATCCAGGAACAGTTCTCTTAAGGAAAGTCCTATGGCACTGAAAATGACCTGCATCGGGGCGTATCCAAAGCCTGACTATGTCCCAGTTATCGACTGGTTTCAGGTTGGACACGATGTCGAATACTACAACGACCGCGTCCTGGGTGCTTGGCAATCCGCTCAATCCGATGAAGCGACCGCCTTGATGGACAAAGCGACGGCCGAGGTTGTGGCCGACCAAATTGAATGCGGCGTTGATATCCCAACTGATGGAGAGGTTCGGCGGGAAAATTACGTACACTATCAATGCCGCCACTTCGATGGGTTCGATTTTGAGAATCTGACCAAACGTGTATTGCGCAATGGCGCATACGAGGCAGAGTTGCCGACAATTCGTGGACCCGTCAGAGCAACAGGTGAAAACGTTCTGGTCCGCGACTGGCAAGTGGCGCAAGCAGCTTCTGATCGACCAGTTAAAATCACGCTTCCTGGTCCTATGACGATCTCGGATACAACGGCAGATGTGTTTTACAACGATGCCGAAGCACAGGCCCGGGATCTGGCAAAGGCGCTAAACTCGGAAGTGCGGGCGCTCGCCGACGCAGGCTGCGAGTACATCCAGATCGACGAACCCATATTTGCCCGGAAGCCGAATGAGGCACTGGCCTATGGCGTCGAAACACTAAAGGCCTGTTTTGACGGCGTTCCCGACAGCGTAACGCGGGTTGTTCACATGTGCTGCGGCTATCCCAATCATCTGGACGACGAGGATTATCCAAAAGCTGATCCGTTCAGTTACCAAATGATTGCAGAGCAGGTTGATGGTGTCGTTGATCAGATCAGTATCGAAGATGCACATCGTCATAATCCTCCCGACTTGTTCAGGCTTTACTCGAAATCGACGTTGATCGTGGGCGCAGTTCGGGTTGCATCCAGCAAGGTGGAAACCGTCGACGATATTGCCCGACGGCTTGCCGAAGTTGCGCAGCACATCGACTTGGATCGGCTGATCGTAGCACCAGATTGCGGGCTTGGGTTTTTGGGACGTGACCTTGCTATGCAGAAGCTTCAGAACCTCCGCGAGGCTGCCGACAGAGTGTGACATCTCGGCGGCGGTTCGACGCCAACACCCAGATCAGTGCACCTTGGCTTGAGAACGAACGCGGAAACTGACATTATCTGGCCAACAAAAAGCGGCAATGACCGCGAAAGAACGAGGCACGAGCAATGAATGACGCGGCAGAATTGGCCGAGGATCTTCGTACACGCATATTGAAAGAGCCGGATGTGATCCTGAGCGATCCGGACGTTATGCGTGCCCTGATCGCAGCGAACGAACGCGCGATGGGCGGAAATATTGTGGACTTGCGCGGCGTGGCCATGGAGCGTCTCGAAGACCGACTGAACCGTCTGGAAGACACCCATAAATCTGTCATTGCTGCGGCTTATGAAAATTTAGCTGGAACCAACCAAATTCACCGGGCCATTCTTGCCTTTTTGGAGCCTTTGGATTTCGAAAGTTTCCTGCGGTGCCTTTCCCATGATGTTGCTGACATCCTGAGGGTGGGCCGCGCAAAGCTTGTATTGGAAAGTCACGACACCACGATGGATCCAAGCCTAGCCGGCGTATCCGACGTGTTGTCGATCGCGGCACCTGGATTTTGCGAGGATTACGTTGGCCGGGGCCGCGCAGCGCGTCAGGTCACGCTTCGATCGATAAATCCGGGCGAAGGAACGATTTATGGTAACGCCCAAGAATGGGTGCAAAGCGAAGCGTGCATTCTATTGGATTTCGGAGAAAACCGTCTGCCAGGAATGTTGGCCTTCGGTTCTGATGATCCTCAGCAATTCTCGCCCAATCAAGGCACTGATTTGTTGAGCTTTTTTGGAGGCGTATTCGAACGCGCAATGCGTCGCTGGCTGGGGTGATTTCGCCGGGCCTCGCAGATGGTTTAGAGCGGTGGCTCGCCGAGCTTGGGTCAATCCACGGCAGAGCAGAAAAGACTGTAGACGCATATCGCAAGGACGTCGTTGGGTTCCTTACGTTTCTGCAGCAACACAAAGGTGAAGGGCTTGGCACCGCCGTATTAGGCAACCTCAAGACCCGCGACATGCGGTCATGGATGGCGTTTGAACGCGCCCGTGGGGTTTCTGCGCGTTCGCTTGCACGGGCACTATCGGCCGTTAAGAATTTTGTTGCTTGGAATGCGGAAAGAAAGGGGTTCGACCCTTCGGCTGTGTTGATGACACGCAGTCCCCGCTTTCAGTCAAAACTTCCACGCCCGTTGGACGAAAAAGCTGCAAAACACATGCTGGATGTGGTCAAGGAACAGTCTGACGTTGATTGGATTTCAAAACGTGACCTTGCTGTCGTGACGCTTCTTTACGGTTGTGGGTTACGGATCTCCGAAGCGTTGTCGTTGAAAGTATCTGATACCCCAGTTTCCGATGTTCTTCGGATCGTTGGGAAAGGCGGCAAAGAACGGGTCGTTCCTGTTATTCCGGCTGCGGCCTCAGCAGTTAATTCATATGTATCCGCGCTTCCGTTTGAGCTGACAGAGGAAGACTTGGTCTTTCGCGGTGTGCGTGGCGGTCCATTGAACGCACGCCAAATTCAGAAAGTCATGGAATACGCAAGGGCGATGCTTGGATTGCCGGCCAGCGCAACGCCGCACGCAATGAGACACAGTTTTGCGACGCACCTTTTGAACGCAGGCGGTGACCTTAGATCAATTCAAGAGCTCTTGGGGCATGCGTCTTTGTCCACGACACAAGCCTACACCGCGGTCGACAATGCGCGATTGATGGAAGTCTACCAATCGGCACATCCGCGGACGCAAGGCAACTCACGGTAACTTTGTAGTTTTTTCGGTGGCCGTGTTCGCCGCTTTCGTTCATGACAGGTCTATGACTGCAGCGGGCAAGGCATATCTCGTTCATTTATTCACCGCCACCGGAGCGGTGCTTGCCATGCTGGCCATGCTGGAGGCTGCGAATGGCGACTGGCCAATGATGTTCTTTTGGCTTGTGATTGCGTTTCTGGTTGATGGCATCGATGGTCCGCTGGCCAGAAAAACACACGTTAAGGTCAACGCCCCACGAATTGATGGCGTTTTGCTGGACCTCATCATCGACTACCTGACCTACGTTTTCATCCCGGCGTTCGCTCTGTTCACATCTGGGCTGTTACCTGGATGGACCGGATGGTTTGCCATCATCATTATCACCTTCGCATCTGCTCTTTATTTCGCTGACGCGCGTATGAAGACCGCAGACAACAGCTTTTCGGGCTTTCCGGGATGCTGGAACATGGTGGTACTGGTTCTTTTTGCGATTGAGCCGAACTTCTGGTTCACGTTGGCTCTGATCACTGTGCTTTCGGTCGCAATGTTCTTGCCTATCAAATTTGTTCATCCAGTAAGAACCGAGCGTTGGCGATCGATAACATTGCCAATGGCTTTGGCCTGGACATTCTTTGCTGGTTGGGCGGCTTGGGTATCGTTCGATCCGCAAAGCTGGGCGCATTGGGGCTTGGTGGTAACGTCGATTTGGTTGGTTTGCGTTGGCGCGCTGCAACAACTCATTTATCGCGAAAAGCTTTAAAGACGGGTCACGGCAATCCCAGATACGATCAGGCAGGCCGAGATGCCCTTCAGCCGATCCATTCGCTCGCCAAATGCCAACCAACCAATCAGCACCGCAAACAAAATCGATGTTTCGCGCAGCGCTGCGACCAAGGCGATAGGCGCCTGCGTCATGGCCCAGACTGCGATCAGATACGCGCCAAAAGATGCTGCTGCTGCCATGCTGCCCAGCATCCAAACGCGTGGTACTGCGCGCAAGACGGCCCTTCCTCTTAGGACAGTAATTGCAGGCAAAAAGAGAACGGCGTCGAACACGAACAACCATGCAACAAACAAGGTTGCATCACCCGCCAATCTGGCACCGACGCCGTCCAGCAAAGTATACGCGGCCGTGGCCGCGGCGGAAAACAACGCCAATGGAACCAACTGTCTTGCCTCACCCGAGAGAAAGACACCGCGGCCCATCAAAACAATACCCAACCCCAAAACCAGTATGCCGATGAGTTCCTGGGTCGTTAGCGTGTCCGTCAGGACAAAGGATCCAACGATCAGAACGATCAGCGGGGCCGCGCCGCGAGCGATTGGATAAACGCGGCTGAGATCGCCGGCTTCATAGGCAAACGCCAAGAACACTTTGTAGGCAGCGTGAAAAATGCCGGTTGCGATCAGCCACGGCCAGATGTCTTGGGCTGGCCATTCCAAAGTCAGAGCAATCAGCAACCCCCCAAGGCCCTGGACCAAGGTCATGATCGACATCGTGGTTACCTTGGACGCACCGACTTTTATCAGCGCATTCCATGATGCATGCAGTAAAGCCGCGCCAAGCACGGCAAAGAAAACGAAAACCGACATGATGGTGCAAACCCTTCAATCGGCGATCATGGTTGCGACAGGCATGGGACGCAAGTGCAGAAAATATCTGGAAAAAGGGAGGGGCGCCGCAGGTGGTGCGACGCCCCAATTTCAAGGCTAAGTGCTGAGGGGTACCCTAGCCTTGATCAAGTGTCAGCGCGACGAAGCGTGGGTCGCCGTCGCGGCGGACCAGCAAGAGCAGAGATTTGCGTCCAGCGTCTTTCGCTGCATCGATGCGCTCTTCTAGGTCGGCAATTGTTGCAACCTTGTCCTGACCTGCTTCCGTAATGATGTCGCCTGCGCGAAGGCCTTTCTCAAAAGCCTCACTGTCTTCAGCAACTTCAGCGACGACCAAGCCTTCGGCGCTGTCTGGAAGACCAAGTTGTTGGCGCAACTCGTCGGTCATTGTTGAAACCGTCACGCCAAGAAAGTCGGTCGTGGTCGGAGGCTCCTCACGGTTAACCGAAGCCGGAACAGGGCGCTCGGCATCTTCGCGGCGACCAAGCGTGACTCGCAGTGTTTGCGTTTCACCATCGCGCCAGATGCGTACACGGACCTCTTTTCCAATCTCGGTGTTGCCGACTTGTTGAACAAGACCGCGCGTGTCGTCCACGTCGACGCCATCGAAGCTGAGGATCACATCGCCGCTTTCCATGCCCGCTTCAAGCGCTGGGCCTTCTGGAACATCGGTTACAAGTGCGCCGCGCGCTTCTTCCAGACCGAGGCCTTCTGCCAAGTCACCGGTTACGTCTTGAATGCGGACGCCAAGCCAGCCACGGCGAGTTTCACCGTATTCTTGAAGCTGGTTGATAACGTTCTCGGCCACACGGCTCGACATTGCGAAGCCGATACCGATTGAGCCGCCGTTTGGCGACAAGATCGCAGTGTTCACGCCCACGACTTCTCCGTTCATGTTGAACAAAGGACCGCCTGAGTTGCCGCGGTTGATGGCAGCGTCAGTTTGGATGTAGTCGTCATAGCTTCCCGAAAGCGCGCGTCCCCGAGCGGAAACGATGCCTGCTGAAACAGAGAAGCCCTGACCCAGCGGGTTACCCATGGCCATGACCCAATCGCCAACACGAGACATTTCGCTGTCGCCCCATGGCACGAAGGCCAGCGGCTCGTCGCTTTCGACTTTGAGCAGCGCGAGGTCAGTATTTGGATCGGTTCCGATGATCTGCGCTTCAAGTTCGAACCCTTCAAAGAATTCGATGAGGATCTCATCAGCGCCCTGAATGACGTGGTTGTTGGTAACGATGAAGCCATCTTCCGAGATGACGAATCCTGAACCCAGCGCCTGACTCCGACGCGGACGCTGTCCGTCTGGACCATTCCGGTCCATGAAATCGCGGAAAAAGTCTTCAAAGGGTGATCCATCAGGGACGACTGGACCCGGTTGCGCGTTCGCGGCAACCGTCGTTGACGTGGTGATATTTACAACGGCGGGACTAACCTGTTCGGCCAGGTCCGCAAATGTTGAGGGCCGTGATTGAGCTGTGGCCGCGAGCGTCTGCACCAAAAGCAGAATGCCAGCGGCGAATGCCAACCACAGAACGTGAACCCCGTAAGGGGCGCGTTGCGTCTTTCGGATTGCAACAGCCTGCATGTGGTTCCTCCGTTATTCATTTGGGTGTCGAGGTGGCGACACCTTACCTTTCAACTGTGCAAGATAGGTACGGATTTGCACAAGCCAACGTTTGGTCGCGCGCGTTCACCAGCGCGTGAAATGCGTTTGAGTACATATGTAGTGCAAAATCAGGGGTGTTGCACCGTTCGCTGGATCGATTTGTCGCGCAACAAAAAAGGCCCAACCAAAGCGGTCGGGCCTTTGCAGACATTGGTTTTAAGGGATCAGAGGATCTTCTGACCGGTCTTTTCCCAATCCTTTAGAAAGCCTTCCAGACCCTTGTCCGTCAGCGGGTGCAGCGCCATTTTCTTGATAACATCCGGTGGGGCGGTCGCCACATCGGCACCGATCTTGGCTGCCTCAGACATGTGATTCACTGACCGAATCGATGCCGCGAGAATTTCAGTCTCGAAGCCGTAGTTGTCATAGATGTCGCGGATATCTGCGATCAAATCCATTCCGTCGAGATTGATATCGTCCAAGCGCCCGATGAACGGAGAAATGAAGGTTGCACCAGCTTTGGCGGCCAAAAGCGCTTGATTGGCACTGAAGCAGAGTGTGACGTTAACCATGCGGCCTTCGCCGGAAAGGACCTTACACGCCTTAAGCCCCGCCCATGTCAGCGGCACCTTGATCGTGATGTTTTCCGCAATCTTCGCCAGTTCGCGACCTTCGGCGATCATACCATCTGCGTCCAAGGCAACGGTCTCGGCGCTTACCGGTCCGTCGACCATGTCGCAGATTTCCTTTGTCACCTCTTTGATGTCGCGACCGGACTTCATGATTAGCGATGGGTTTGTCGTGACGCCGTCCACCATTCCCAGCTCGTTAAGCTCACGAATGGCGTCGGTATCGGCGGTGTCGACGAAGAATTTCATCAGGGTCCCTCTGGTGTCTGGGTTTGAATTCGTGGCACTGATACCCCATCGGGGGATTGGGCAGAAGTCCTATCTTGACCAAAAACAAAAAAATGTGAGCGCTAACATTGCTTCCTGATGACGGAGCCTAGTCAGTGCGGAAACCGGAGAATGTGACGCCATTGCTCAGGCACTTCCATGAAGGCGAGCTGATTTCGGTCTTAACGACCCAGCCTCTTGATCGGGCTCTGGACTACAAAGCGCCGGAAGGTGGATGCTTTCTGGGCGCGTTCGTAGAGGTGCCGCTTGGTCCCCGAAAAGTGCTGGGTGTCGTTTGGGGCGAAGGCGAGGGCGGCTACGATCTTGCAAAAGTGCGCAGTGTAATTCGTGTTCTCGATGCCGTCCCGATGCGAGCGGATATGCGAGAGTTTCTGACCCGCGCTGCGGCCTACACTCTCACACCCATGCCGGCGATGTTACGGCTTGCGACGCGCTCGCCCGGGCTTGGTGATCCGCCCTCAATGCGAAAGATCTATCGACGGGGTTCCGGCGAGCCTGATCGGATGACCGACGCACGCAGGCGAGTCATTGAGACATTGGCCGATTACGGTGACCTTGCGTTCACGCTTGGCGAACTTGCAGACATGGCAGGCGTTTCGACCAGCGTAATCAAAGGCTTGGTGAGCCAAGGGGTTGTCGCAGAAGAGCAAAGCCCGCGTGACACAGCGTATCCAAGGTTGGAACCGGGTGTGAGCCCCTATCATCTTACGGATGAACAACAATCCGCCGCGGATGCTCTGACAAAGAACGTTTCTGACAGAACCTATGGCACGACGCTTCTGAAGGGTGTGACGGGGTCCGGGAAAACCGAAGTCTATCTTGAGGCAGTTGGCGCCAGTCTGGCGGCTGGCCGACAAGCATTGGTGCTTCTGCCGGAGATCGCGCTGACCGCAGAATTCCTGACGCGCGTTGAAGCTCGATTTGGTGCTCGACCCGCAGAGTGGCACTCAGGCGTCACAATGACCGAGCGTCGGCGCGCCTGGAAAATGATTGCCGAGGGCGGTGCGCAGTTGGTTGTTGGTGCGCGTTCTGCGTTGTTCTTGCCGTTCCAAGATTTGGGCTTGATCGTGGTCGATGAAGAACACGATACCTCTTACAAGCAAGAGGACGGTGTACTCTATAATGCACGCGATATGGCAGTGCTGCGCGCGTCACTGACAGGCGCCCAAGTTGTGTTGGCCTCGGCTACGCCTTCGCTAGAAAGCTGGGCCAACGCGGAATCCGGTAAGTACAACCGCGTCACCCTGACGTCGAGATTTGGCGAGGCCGTGATGCCGAAAATGTCGGCGATCGACATGCGTTTGGAGCAATTGCCATCAAACCGCTGGGTCTCGGACACCTTGGCGCGAGCTGTTACAGAAAGAATTGAAAACAAAGAGCAATCCCTGTTGTTTCTGAATCGGAGAGGCTACGCACCTGTCACGATTTGCCGAGCCTGCGGGCATCAAATTGGGTGCGATAACTGTGATGCGCGGTTGGTCGAGCACCGCTTTCTAAAGCGACTTGTGTGCCACCAATGCGGGGAAACAAAGCCGATCCCTTCGACCTGCCCGTCATGCGATGCGGAAGACCGGTTAGCCCCCGTGGGTCCGGGTGTTGAGCGTATGGCCGAAGAGGTAGCAGAACTATTCCCAGATGCGCGGGTTGCGGTGTTGTCTTCGGATTTGTTCGGCTCCACCCGCGCGCTGAAGGCGGAAATTGAAGGCATCGCCGAGGGGGCGGCTGACATCATCATCGGCACTCAGATCGTCGCAAAGGGGCACAACTTTCCTCTTTTGACTTTGGTTGGCGTGATTGATGCCGACCTAGGACTGCAAGGTTCCGACCTTCGCGCCGCGGAACGTACATTTCAATTAATGCGGCAAGTGGCCGGGCGTGCTGGGCGGGCCGACAAACCTGGTCAGGCACTTCTTCAAACCTACCAACCCGAGCACCCGGTCATAAAAGCGATCCTGTCTGGCGACGAAGAAGAATTTTGGAGTGCTGAGGCTGCCGAGCGAAAAGCAGTCGGTGTCCCACCATATGGTCGAATGGCCGGTATCGTTTTGTCGTCACCTGATGTCGGCGAGGTTTTTGATTTTGGAAAAGCACTGGCGTCCAGGGACGAGCCGTTGCGCAAAATTGGTGCGCAGGTATTTGGACCGGCGGCCGCCCCGATCGCGCGAGTCCGGGGTCGCCATAGGGTGCGTCTTCTGGTCAAAGCCGACAAATCAGCGCCATTGCAGGCAGCATTGGCGACGTGGGTCGCTCAGCTGAAGCAACCGACTAATCTGCGGCTGTCCATCGATATCGATCCCCAAAGCTTTTACTGAGGTTCTTCGAACTTTAATGACGATTTGTAGCTCTGGGCATTCCGCGCGATCGGGCGTATGGGTTTCCCCATGAAGATCGTCGAGCTTGAAACCGCGCGGTCATTTCCTTTCTGGCAAAGACCAACAACGTTGCTTTTCCTGATGGCGGCGGCGATGCCGCTTGCTTTTGCGACGTGGTCGGCGCTTTTGAACAACTTTGTCATCGAGCGTGCTGGTTTCACCGGTGTTGAAATCGGCTGGCTTCATACTGTTCGCGAAATCCCGGGTTTCTTCGCGATTGGTGTCATCGCAATCATTATCTTCATGCGAGAACAAGTGCTTGGACTTGTGTCGCTACTGATGCTTGGAGCGGCCAGCGCAGTAACGGCGTGGTTTCCGACGTTTGGTGGCCTGATGATGGTCACGCTGATTTCGTCGATCGGGTTTCACTATTTCGAAACCGTAAACCAATCACTGCAGCTACAGTGGCTACCAAAAGACCGTGCGCCACAGATACTGGGATGGATAGTTGCAATCGGCTCAGGCGCATCTCTTCTGAGCTACGGGCTTCTTGTTGCGACCTGGGATGTCTTCAACCTCAGCTACAATACCGTGTATCTTATTTCGGGCGGCGCCTGTGTGGCGATCGCGATCTACTGCATGATCGCGTTTCCGCAATTCGAAGCACCCGAACCTCAACTTAAGAAGATGGTCCTGCGCCGCCGGTACTGGCTGTACTATGCGCTTCAGTTCATGTCCGGAGCCCGGCGCCAGATATTTCTGGTCTTTGCCGCATTCATGATGGTCGAACGTTTTGGGTTGGAAGTTCATGAAGTCACCGCGCTGTTTTTGATTAACTTTCTGGCGAACATGATCTTTGCGCCCGTCATGGGGCAGGTCGTTGCGCGGTTCGGGGAACGCAATGCACTCGCGTTTGAATACGTCGGATTGATTATCGTGTTTCTGGCCTACGGCGGCATCTACTATTTCGGCTGGGGCGTTGTTTTGGCGGCAGCCTTGTATGTGCTGGATCACCTGTTTTTCGCCTTAGCCTTCGCAATGAAGACGTACTTTCAGAAGATCGCTGATCCCGGCGACATCGCTCCGACAGCGGCTGTGGCCTTTACGATTAACCACATCGCAGCTGTCTTTCTGCCTGCGCTTTTGGGGTATCTCTGGATCGTCTCACCCGGCGGTGTATTTGTCCTTGCGGCTGGCATGGCGTTTGTGTCGTTGGCGTTGGCACTCATGATACCGCGCAATCCGGCACCGGGACGTGAAACGATCTTCACAGCTAAGTTTGCGGCAGCAGAGTAGCTGTTGGAGCGGCGGGCACCTATATTACCTCTTGAACCAAACAAGGAGAGACAACAGGTGTTCGGATTTCTGAAAAAGGCTCAAATGGTGGATGCAGCAGAGGCTTTGCAGGGCCGCGACGCACCAATTCCGACGGCCGAGACGCATTTCGTATCAGGCCGCCCGCTGTCGCTTGATGTGCCCGAGGGTTTCGAAGAGGCCATGTTTGGCATGGGATGCTTCTGGGGCGTTGAGCGCATGTTCTGGAAACTTGATGGCGTCTATTCAACCATGGTTGGATATGCAGCAGGCTTTACTAAGAACCCGACATATCAAGAAGTATGCACAGGTCAGACCGGACATAACGAGGTTGTCCGCGTGGTTTACGATCCGAGTATCATTAGCTTCGCTGAACTGCTGAAGGTTTTTTGGGAGGGCCACGATCCTACTCAAGGAATGCGTCAGGGCAACGACGTGGGTACGCAGTATCGCTCGGGTATCTACACCTATTCTGACGATCAGGCGCAGGCCGCCGAAGAAACACGCAAACAGTATGCGACTGAACTCGAGGCGTCGGGCTATGGTCCAGTGACAACCGAAATACTGCCTGCTCCTGCTTTCTACTTTGCCGAGGATTACCACCAGCAATATTTGGCGAAGAACCCAAACGGTTATTGCGGGATTGGCGGTACAGGCGTGACATGCCCGATCGGAACCGGCGTAAGCGCCTGATGGACCTTAATGCGCGGGCTTGACGTTGCCCGCGCACTTCCTTAGCGGCACGCCATGACCACATGGACCGCTCTTACAACACTTCCCGGAAAAGATGCCGCCGAGGCACTTGGCCTCGCGTTGGAAAGTCTTGATCCGTCGCCCCTAGGTGTCGGAGTGTTTGAAGTTGAAGATGGAAGCGCGACTTGGGAAGTCGGTGGCTACTTTACCGAACGACCTGATGAAATCGCTCTGGCTTTGCTGGCTGCCTCTTCGGGTGCGGCAGATTTTGTGATCTCCGAAGTCCCGGAAACGGATTGGGTCGCGCACGTGCGTCGCGAATTGCCTCCGGTCGAAGCCGGCCGCTTCTTTGTCTACGGCAGCCATGACGCCGATCTGGTTCCCGAAGATCGCATTGCGCTTTTGATTGAAGCTTCGATGGCGTTTGGCACCGGACACCATGGCACCACACTTGGCTGTTTGCGCGCGTTGGATCGCATCGTGGATTCGGGTTTTGAGCCAGAATCCGTTGCTGACATTGGCGCTGGATCGGCCGTATTGGCAATGGCTGCCGCGAGCATCTGGTCATCGCCTGTGATCGCCTCGGATATTGATCCTGTCGCCGTGGAAGTGGCCGAAGCAAACCTTGAAGCAAACGGATTGACAGGCCGTGTGTCGTGCGTTGAAGCGGCCGGGTTTGACCATCCTGATCTAAACGCTCCCGAGGCGTTTGGTTTGGTGTTTGCCAATATTCTGAAGGGGCCTTTGATCGAGCTTGCGCCGTCTCTCGCGCGTGCAACAAAGCCGTCTGGGTACGCTATTTTGAGCGGAATTCTCAACGAACAGGCCGATGAAGTGGCCTCTCGTTATTTCGATTTCGGGTTCAGTTTGGCCAATCGTGAAGAGATTGTTGACTGGACTACTCTAACTTTAGCTAAGAATCTGGCCTGAATCACGTATTTCCAGTCTTTTTAGGCACTTACGCCACATTCACGCCATATTCCTAAGCCAGTCTCCTTTCGTCGGTTTAAGGACCGATGTGTTGGAGATTTTAGTATGTCGGCTTCTCAAAACGCAGATTTTGATCGACGCATGCGTCGCATCAGCCGCAGGCACACGAAACTTAGCCATGGCTATGTCACGTCGGTAAACGACGACGGCCTGGTCGTCGCCAAGCCAAAGCGGCGTGGAAATGGCACAACCCTTCGTGGCGTTCTCATCATGGTAGCCGTCATCATGCTTTTCAAAGGCGTGTTACATGCTCAGCTTGGCCCGACGGCCTATCAAGAGCGTGTTGACCGTTTGGCCGATGGAAACTTTGTCGAGCAGGCGGGCGCCTGGATCATGACGGCAGAACCCGTCACGGTCTGGCTTTCGCAAAATATAACTTCCCTCGTACGCTAAGTGCTCGCAACCACTGCCGGTTGGACACTGGCTTAAAAAGAAAACGGCCGCGTCTCCCCTTAGGCGCGGCCGTTACCTTTTGTGTTGAGCGGATCGCTTAGTAAAACGATTTGCCTGTGATGCGGTCGATATCGCCACGGCTGATACCAAGATCGTCAAGCTCGTGGTCGGACAACTTCGCAAGCGCGTTGCGAGTGTTGCGTGCATCGTTCCAAGAGGCGAGTGCGCCAATTGTACTGGCAATAAGGCGGTTGAACCGGTCAGCAGATGTGACCGAACGGCCAGAGGCGCGGGAGAAATCAAGAAGTGCCATCTGTGTCTTCCTTTAAGTGAGGGGGCTGATGCCCGGTTCGAAGTAACCGGCATCTAGAGCCGAAAATCGCCCTCCACAAGCGTTGGAATCGCATGTCTGACATGCACATTTCGCATAGGTCGATTGTCGCCGTAACCGCCTTAGAAAATTGAAGAAAAATGCGCTTCCAGAAGTCGTTTTTGGGATAGTTCATGACGAATTTTACACTGAGTCAGAAATGCCGACAGACAAAAGTTCAAAAACGACATCTGGCTAAACTGCTTGGCGAATGTTCTTGTTTCGTGCTAGCCGTGCTGAAAAAGCAACAAGAGCAGGCGAGGCGATGCGTGTAATCGGCATTGATCCCGGATTAAGAGCGCTTGGATGGGGTGTGATTGAGCTTTCGGGTTCCAAGCTGAGCCACGTGGCCAACGGTATTTGCCGTACGTCATCGGGCGATCTTAGTCAGCGATTGGCTTCATTGTTCGAGCAACTGAGTGAAGTCTTCGAAACCTATCGCCCCGAGACTGCAGCCGTTGAACAGACCTTCGTAAACAAGGATGGCGCAGCGACTTTGAAACTGGGTCAAGCACGTGGGATTGCCATGTTGGTTCCAGCGCGAGCGGGATTGCAGGTGGGTGAATACGCACCCAATGCAGTCAAGAAGGCCGTCGTTGGTGTTGGTCACGCAGACAAGAACCAGATCGCGCACATGGTGCGTATGCAGTTGCCGGGGGTCGAGTTGGCCGGAGCTGACGCCGCGGACGCGCTTGCCATTGCAATCTGCCATGCTCACCATGCCCAATCGAATTCCCGCTATTCAAAGGCCATCGCATGATCGGCAAGTTGTCAGGACGCATCGAGTATCGCGGTTCCGATCATGTGCTGCTTGATGTCCGGGGCGTGGGCTACATCGTATTTGTTAGTGAAAGAACGCTTGCGGCATTGCCACCGATCGGCGAGGCCGTTGCACTGTACACTGATCTGCTGGTTCGCGAAGATTTGCTGCAACTGTTTGGTTTCACCACCCTTGCCGAGAAAGAGTGGCATCGATTGCTTATGGGTGTGCAGGGTATCGGGGCCAAAGCGTCTATGGCGATACTGGGGACCCTCGGGCCGGATGGTGTGGGACGGGCCATTGCATTGGGAGATTGGAATGCGGTTAAAGCTGCGCCGGGTGTCGGTCCCAAGATCGCGCAACGCGTGGTCAACGAGTTGAAGGGTAAGGCGCCCGCGATGATGGCGATGGGGGACGCTTCGCCCATGACGGCAAAGGACGAGGATGTGGTTGACGCACCCGTTGTCGAACCTATCGGCCAGCCTGTAAGCGCCTCGGCGCAGGCCGATGCCTTGTCTGCATTGCAAAACCTCGGCTATGGACCGGGTGACGCGGCATCTGCCGTTGCGACGGCGGCAGGGTCACACGGCGATGCGACAGCTGAGCAATTGATCCGGGAGGCGCTGAAACTGTTGGCGCCCAAGGGGTCTTGATTGCGCCGCGCGCCTGCGCGTCGCGCTGGGTGGGGGACGCTGTCCCCCAATCCCCCTGGAGTATTTGAGCCAGAAAGAAAATGACGGAACCCGACCCCAACCTTCGACCAATGGAATTGCCTGAGGATGCCGACCGCGCGTTGCGTCCACAGACGCTGGATGCATTCATTGGTCAGGCAGAAGCTCGGGCGAACTTGCGGGTATTCATCGAAAGCGCACGCAAGCGTGGTGAGGCCATGGATCATACCCTTTTCCATGGTCCTCCCGGGCTTGGGAAAACGACATTGGCGCAAATCATTGCGCGGGAATTGGGCGTCAACTTCCGCATGACATCTGGCCCGGTTCTGGCCAAGGCCGGGGACCTTGCGGCGATCCTGACCAATCTTGAAGCACGGGACGTTTTGTTCATCGACGAGATCCATCGATTGAACCCGGCGGTCGAAGAGGTGCTATATCCCGCGCTCGAAGATTTCGAGCTGGATCTTGTGATCGGCGAAGGCCCGGCGGCTCGTACGGTCCGAATTGAGTTGCAACCATTTACCTTGGTTGGCGCGACGACGCGGCTTGGGCTTTTGACGACACCGCTGCGAGACCGGTTCGGTATTCCGACACGATTGCAGTTTTACAGCGAAGATGAACTCTTTGAGATTGTAACCCGAGGAGCACGCCTTTTGGGGGTTCAGTCTGAAGATGCAGGCGCACGGGAAATCGCGCGGCGGGCGCGTGGGACCCCGCGCATCGCAGGGCGGCTTCTTCGGCGTTTGGTTGATTTCGCTTTGGTTGAAGGTGACGGGAAGCTAACTCAGCGACTGGCGGACGGGGCTTTAACGCGGCTGGGCGTCGATGAACTTGGGTTGGATGGCGCAGACAGAAGGTATTTGACCTTGATCGCTGAGAATTACGCGGGCGGACCCGTTGGGGTCGAGACACTTTCAGCGGCGCTGAGCGAAAGCCGCGACGCCATCGAAGAAGTGATCGAGCCATATCTGCTTCAACAAGGTCTTATTCAGCGCACGCCGCGCGGTCGCATGTTGGCCAGCAAGGGATGGTCACATCTTGGGATGGCGGCACCAGCTTCTCCCGGTCAAAGCGAGTTGTTCTGAAAACCCATGACTGACGACATCGCCGCACAGTTCACCCGTTCAGATGGTTCGTACCTGTTTGCCAGATGGGGTCGTCCGATCGCCCCGATCGTGTTCGGTGTGGATGATGCCACCTTGTCAGTGGTGAAAGGTGCCATTGAGGCCATGTCGGTTCTGGCAAACCATCCTTTGGCAGAAACAGATCCGGAACTGGGTGCCAATTTCCTGATGTTCTTCTTTCGCGAGTGGGACGAGCTTTTGGAAACCCCCGACCTTGATCGGCTGGTGCCCGAACTTGAAGAGCTTGTGGTGAAGCTGAAGTCAGTCGGCGCAAATCAGTACAGGCTTTTCCGGTTTGACGAGGCAAACGCAATCAAGGCCGTCTTTGTCTTTGTGCGTATGGATGAGGCACTCTCAGACGTACCCGCTGAGGATCTGGCATTGGCGCAAGCTGCGCAATCAATGGTCTTGTGGTCGGACATGGCGTTCAAGGATCGCGGTCCTTTGGCGCAGGTTGATGGACGGGTGATCCTGCATCCCGATGTCGCGGCTGTTATTCGGGCTGCTTACGACCCGGTGATGCCAGCTTCGGCGAACGATCCAAGTCATGCCTTGCGGCTGTCGGCCCGCATCCAGGCGGAACGGCAAGTCTGACCTGCCGCTCCCGAGGGCGTTTACAACATCAACTGATACGTTGCCGGTGTGTAGCGGAAGCGGCCGTCGGTAACTTCTTCGACGTAACCAATCCCGGGGAAGGGCATGTGATATCCGATCAGCGGGATTTGGTCGGCTGCAACCATGCCCAAAACTGATTTGCGCGTTGCGGCTGCGGCTTCTTTGTCCATGTCGAAGCGGACTTCCCATTCGGGATAGGAGAGCGACCACACGTAGTGATTTGCGGTGTCGGCCATCAAAAGGACCTGCTCGCCACCGGATTCGATCCTGTAGACCATATGGCCGGGCGTATGCCCGAACGCCGCCATGCCGGTGATTCCCGATGCGACACTGCCGCCGTCACCGATGAACTCCATCTTTTCGGCCAAAGGCCGGACTTTTCCGTCGAAGCGTTCGTTCCCTGCGCCGGCCCAATGGTCGTACTCGACCTGCCCAGTGACATAGCGCGCATTCGGATAGGTCGGTGTTCCGGCATCGTCTGATGTCAGGCCGCCGATGTGGTCTCCATGCATGTGAGTGATGACAACGACGTCGATGTCTTCTGCAGATAGGCCAGCCGCGTTCAGGGCGGCCAAAGTACCAGCGGCGGAAAGCCCGGCGTCGAACAAGACGGTTTCGCTGCCGGTTTGAACGACTGTTGGCGTGAAGAAGAATTGTGCCTGGTCTGACGGGATGAAATTCTTGCGGCTTACTTCGGCAAACTCTTCCGCTGACACATTGCGTCCGAAGATCGTTTGAATGTCTCCGACGGCACGTGTGCCAGCAAGCAACGTTGATACTTTGAAATCTCCAAGGTCAAAGGTGTTCTGAAGGGCGTTCTGCGGGCCGCCGTGTCCGTCTGCCTGAGCAGGCGTTGACGCACCGAGCGAAACTGCAAAAGGCAGCGCGGCTCCGGTCAACAACGCTGTTCGGCGGGAAACGTTGAAATCGGTCATGGGGATCCTCCGTGTTGGATGGCCAAGAGGATAGTGCAAGAGCCACCACCATCCAGAAAAGGTATTGCACAAAAGCTTGTGCATTATTGGACAGGTATCAAAGCCTTTGATTTTGCGTGATAAGCCTCTGGACGCGGTGCATTACAAAGGTATTCATGGATCAATGAGCCATGTTCACAATCTCCGAGTCTACTATGAAGACACCGATCTGGCCGGAATCGTTTATTACGCGAACTATCTCAAATTCATCGAACGGGGCCGTACCGAATACGTGCGCGACGTTGGCGTTGACCAGACCAAGTTGAAGTCGGAACACGGCGTTGTTTTCGCTGTGACCCGGATTGAGGCGGATTATCTGTCGCCGGCGAAGTTTGATGATGAGCTGACTGTTGAAACCGATGTTGTTCGCACGACCCCGGCCCGCCTTGTGATGAAGCAGGTCGTGAAACGGGGCGAAACGCGCTTATTCGAAGCACTGGTGACCCTAGCCGCGCTGACCGAAGCGGGGAAACCCGCTCGGCTTCCGGCGGAACTTCGCCAGCAATTTATCTGACGAATTCGTGCACGCGTAACTGTTGGCAATCTGCCCGCGCTTCCGGTAATCTCGCCGCAAAACGAGGGACCCAACGATAAAAACAACGGGTCGGCAGAGAGAGCAGAGTTATGGAAACGGAAGCCCTGGCGCTGGCGGGAGAAGTTGATTTCTCCATGTGGGCGCTTTTCGCGCGTGCAACGCTCACCGTAAAACTTGTGATGATCCTTTTGATCTTTGCGTCGCTTTGGGCGTGGGCGATCATCTATACCAAGCATCGCGTTTACAAACGCGCACGGAACGAAACCGTCAAATTCGAGAATGCTTTTTGGTCGGGCGAGCCGCTGGATCAGTTGTTCGACCAGTTGGGGCCTACACCAGGCGGTCGAATGGAGCGGATTTTCTCCGCAGGCATGACCGAATGGCGACGCAGCCATAAAGACGATGGTGGCTTGATTGGCGGCGCACAGGTGCGCATCGATCGATCGATGGACGTGGCCATCCAAAAGGAAACCGAGGATCTGCAATCAAATCTGACGGTTTTGGCGACTGTTGGTTCAACTGCTCCGTTTGTTGGCCTGTTTGGCACCGTTTGGGGCATCATGAATGCCTTCATCGAAATTGGACAAAGCCAGAGCACAAACCTTGCGGTTGTGGCGCCCGGTATTGCCGAAGCTCTGCTCGCTACCGGGCTTGGCCTTTTGGCAGCGATTCCGGCCGTGATATTTTATAACAAGCTAAGTTCTGATTCAGATCGGATCGTGGCGGGCTACGAAAGCTTCGCCGATGAATTCGCGACTATCCTTAGTCGCCAATTGGATACGAACTGAGATGGGTGCAGGAACGCTTGAAGCAGGTGAAAGCGGTTCACGCCGACGTGGACGTCGCCGGCGCGCTAGACCTATGTCCGAGATCAACGTGACACCGTTTGTCGATGTCATGTTGGTACTGCTGATCATCTTTATGGTCGCAGCACCTCTTCAGGTGGTTGGTGTTCCGGTGGAACTGCCGAAGACTGCAGCGCCGTCGCTGCCGACCGAGCAGGAAGAACCTCTGACGGTCACACTAACTGCGGATGGCGCGGCAATGATCCAAACCTCGCCCGTCGCAGATGACGAGATTATCGACCGGTTACGCGCGATCCTGAGCGAACGAAACTCGGACCGCGTCTTTCTTCGGGCAGATGGCTCGATCGCCTATGGACGTGTCGTGACCATCATGGGCGCGCTGAACGCAGCGGGGATTACCAACATCGGATTGGTGACGGATGACGGAGGCCCGCGATTGACGGGCGACGACGGGTGAAACCCCAGTGCGTCAAGGTTGGATCATATCCGGTATCGGGCACGGGGCGCTCGCGCTCTTCGTCCTGCTTTCCGGCTTCTTTTTATCGGTTGAACCAACCGAGGTGACTGTGGCGGACGTGTCTTTGATATCCGAAGCTGAATATGCGGCGCTGACGCCGCCGGCAGCAGCGCCCGAGACCCAGACTGAGCCTCCGGAAGAGGTCACGCCGCCGTCGGAAGACGCGCCGCCCGAGACGCCCGAAGAGGAAACCGCACCCGAGCTGACGCAACCGGAAAATGTTGAAACCCCGGAAACTCCGGATACCTCAGAAATCGAAGTTCCGTCTCTTGTGCCTCAGGCAGCAGTTGTCGATGACGCTCCTGAAATCGACATGCCAGATGTAGATGTTGGTGGCACATCGCTTGAGCGTGACGTTGTCGCTGCACCGTCGCCGCGCGTGGCGCCAACACCTTCCATCGCGCCGCCACCAGACGCCGAGACAGCGCCGGAAATCATCGAAGACACGGCACCTGATCCAGAAGCGCCGCCCGAAGAGGTTGTCGAGGAACAGGATGC
>JAPPOI010000401.1 GCA_028818055.1 Boseongicola sp. | reverse complement strand
GTCGGTAGGGGCCCAAGCGAAACGCCAAGGCTTTGCAGGTACCAAGTGAACAAGACCGTCACCATCGCGCCGAATGCCATCGTGTCGCCATGCGCAAAGTTCGAAAACCGCAAAATGCCGTAGATCAGCGTGACGCCAAGGGCGCCCAACGCGAGTTGGCTGCCATATGCGATGGCAGGGACAAGCACAAAGTTTGACAGCGCCACGATGGCGTTGAGATAGTCCATGGTCCGGCCTAGTCCTTGCCTGCTGTTTTGGTCATATCGACAACCACTTCTTCAAATACGGCGCCACGCCATAGCATTCGCCAATTCGCGTAATGCCTTCAGAAAGTGCGCCGTTGTCTTTCGCTAGTCGGATCGAGAACGCGGCCTTGCCGTCCTCCCGAAATCCAAGTGTGTAAACATCGCGAATGTCGTTCTTGCCAAGAACCAGCATGTCGTTTTCTTCGGTGTCCGTTATGGGGCGCGCCGCGGCACGCATCACCACTTTGTCGTTCAATGCCATATCCACCCGGATGTGATCCGGCCTGTCGTTCAGAGAAGGCGTATCTTCAATGCGCACGTGAATGGCTTTCTGGTCGGGACTGGTGCTCGGGAAGTGGCAGATCAACCCGTCCGATCCTGGTTGTATCGAATATAACATCGCTAAGATAAGTCCCGGTCCCACCATTCTACTGCTCCCTCAAAGGGTGCGCGGAGGCACCCGGTTGCCTGTTGGTGCGCGCGCCGGATCATTTGGCGTCCGTTGCTGCGCAGGAGTGTGTCGGAGTTTTTCCGATCTGGTTTTGTCGTTTTCATGCCTCAGCCCCCCAAGAACGATTTTCGAACGTCGGGGTCCGCCAACAAGGCTTTGCCGGTGTCGGTGTAGGCGTTTCGCCCTTGCACCAACACGTAGCCTTTGTCAGCGATATCAAGCGCTTGTCGCGCATTTTGTTCGACCATCAAAATCGAAATGCCAGTTCGAGCAACCTCGATGATGCGGTCAAAAAGTTCGTCCATGACAATAGGTGAAACACCGGCGGTGGGCTCGTCGAGCATCAAAACCTTCGGTTGGGTCATCAGTGCGCGTCCCACTGCAACCTGCTGCCGTTGCCCGCCGGAAAGTTCACCTGCGGCCTGTCGGCGCTTGTCTTTTAGAATGGGAAACAGCTCGTAAACCTGATCCATCGTCGCCGAGATGTCGTCGCGCCGCAGAAACGCACCCATCTCCAGATTTTCTTCAACGGTCATCGACGTGAAGATGTTTGATGTCTGGGGAACAAAGGCCATGCCTTCGGCCACACGAGCCTGCGGGCTCAAGTGAGTGATGTCCTTGCCGCCAAGGCGCACCGAGCCTTCGCGCAGGTTCAGCATACCAAAGACAGCCTTCATTGCCGTGGACTTGCCGGCACCGTTCGGCCCGACGATGACGGCAATCTGGCCTTCTTCAACCGCGATGGTGCAGCTGTGGAGGATATCGGCGCCCGAGCCGTACCCGCCTGTCATTGCGTCGCCTATGAGAAATGGTTCGCTCACGCGCCAGCCTCCGCCTGAACCTTATTTTTCAGACCTGTGCCCAGATAGGCTTCGATAACCTGTTCGTTGGATTTGATTTCGTCGATCGTGCCTTCGGCCAAAACTTTGCCCTCGGCCATGCAAATGACCGGGTCGCAAAGACGTGCGATGAAATCCATGTCGTGTTCGATGACGCAGAACGTATATCCGCGTTCCTTGTTCAAGCGTAGGATGGCGTCAGCGATCGTATTCAAAAGCGTGCGGTTCACGCCTGCACCGACTTCATCCAGAAAGACAATCTTTGCGTCCACCATCATGGTGCGGCCAAGCTCGAGAAGCTTCTTCTGGCCACCTGACAGGTTGCCGGCCTTTTCGTCCTTCAGATGATCGATGGTCAGAAACTCGAGAACCTCGTCAGCCTTCTTTAGTAGCTCGCGTTCTTCAGACGCGATTTGGTTGCGCCCAAACCAGGCGTTCCAGATCGCTTCGCCGGATTGGCCGGACGGCACCATCATCAGGTTCTCGCGCACCGTCATCGAGCTGAATTCATGCGCAATCTGAAAAGTTCGCAGGAGCCCTTTTTCAAAAAGCGTGTGCGGGGGTAGCCCGGTGATGTCTTCGCCATCCATCTCGACCCGTCCGGAAGTCGGGGGAAGTCGGCCGGCGATCACATTGAAAAGGGTTGTTTTGCCTGCGCCATTCGGGCCGATCAGCCCCGTGATCGATCCCGTTTCGATCCGTAGCGATGCCCCATCAACGGCGCGAAAGCCACCAAAATGCTTATGCAGATCGTGGACTTCAATCATGCTCGTGCCCCATGTGCGAAACAGCCCGGGAAATCCCGGGCTGTCTCTTGTGTCTCGGTCGACTTAACGGCGACCTGCTGTTTTTTCTTCGCCACCGTCGTAGGTGACTTCACGGTAGTTACCGGCTGCTTCGCCTGGTCCGATCAGCTCAACGTCGGTTGCGCCGACATAGTCAATGTCGCCACCGTCAGCGAGGATCTGCAGTGCCTTCGCCAGCTCGCCTGCCTGAATTGGCTCGCCAGGTGCGTTGGCAACATCCATGACCGAACCTTTGAAGTCGGCTGGATCAGACGAACCCGCAGCTTGCATGGCAAGCATGATCAGAGCTGCTGCGTCGTAGCTTTCCGGAGTGAACGGCGATGACGAGTCGAACGCACCGTCAACAAGTGTAGCAAAGCTGGCTGCAAGCTCATCCGACGGAGCAGGGTGCTGGCCCGAAGAGCCATCAATCTCGTCGCCGAAGTTTTCGACCAGCTTGGCCGAGATCATACCGTCCGGGAAGTGGAAGGTATCAAACGCACCGGTGTCGAGAGCAGCGCGCACGATGCCCGAACCGCCTTGGTCAACGTAACCAGCAACAACGAGGCGATCACCACCTGCAGCAGCAAGCGCACCAACTTCAGCCGAGTAGTCGGCTTTGCCGTCTTCGTGGGCTGCGTTGATTGTGACTGTGCCGCCTGCCGCTTCAAAAGCAGCCTGGAAGCTGTCGGCAAGACCCTTGCCGTAGTCGTTGTTGGTATAGGTCACGGCAACTTCTTTGATGTCGAGGTCCATCAGGACTTCGGTCATCACAACGCCCTGACGCGCATCCGACGGAGCGGTGCGGAAGAACAGGCCATTGTCCGAGTTGTCGTTGTGGCTAAGTGCAGGCGATGTCGCAGATGGCGAAATCATGACAACACCGTTTGCCAGTGCAACGTTTTGAAGAATTGCGCCGGTCACACCCGAACAGTCAGCACCCATGATGGCTTTGACGCCGTCACCGGTGATCTGCTGTTCCGCAACCGAGGTCGCAGCAGCAGCGTCGATACATGTTGAGTCACCGCGGACCGGGGTAACCTTGGCACCGCCGAGTAGAAGACCGGACTCGGTGACTTCTGCCATAGCGAGCTCAGCGGCATCACCCATCGAAGGTGTTAGCGATTCAATTGGTCCGGTGAAGCCAAGAATAATACCAATCTTGATCTCATCGGCATGGCTGCCTGCAAAGGCTGAGCCAGCGGTCAACGCGGCAACAGCAGATGCTGAAAGCAGTTTTTTCATAAGTTCTCTCCCATCGTGAACATTATTATTGAGAAAATTTTTAGAGGCAGGCCAAGCGAAAGGGAAGAGGACAATAGTCAAGAAATGGACCGTCAGATGGTCGAACGGCCTGTTTTTGGGTGGTTTTAGGGAGAATATCCTCTCAGACAGTGCAATGAGACGTTACGTCAACTACTGGCGTCAACTTTCTGTCAGCCCGGTATGACTTGGTTCAGAACGAAACTATCTGCAGAATGAAAGCCTGCGAGGTGATGCGTGCACAGAATTTTCTTGCTGATTTCATTGTCTTTGTTTGCGACAGGTGCTGTCGCTCAGAACGTTAATATCGAACGGGTCGTTGGAGGGCTCGATCAGCCATGGGCAATCGGATTTTTGCCCGACGGTGATGTCCTTATCACCGAGCGTTCGGGAGAGTTGTTGCTGTTCGACGGTGATCAAACCCACAAAGTTGTGGGTGTGCCACCTGTCGTCGATCGAGGGCAAGGTGGACTGTTAGACGTCCTGGTCCCCGACGACTTCGCACAGTCGCGGGAGATCTTTCTCAGCTACGCCAAGAAGCAGGGTCGCAATGCCGGAACGTCAATTGCGCGCGCTAAACTAAGCCCTGACAACAGAAAATTGACCGATGTGGCAACGATTTTCGAACTTACACCAGGCTCAAATACCAACCGGCATTTCGGGTCACGGCTAGTCGAAGCTCGTGATGGAACACTTTTCCTAACCATAGGAGATCGTGGCGAAAGGCCGTCTGCACAAGATTTGTCCAACGAGAACGGGACTGTCATTCGGATTGGCCGCGATGGCCGTATCCCTGCAGACAACCCGTTTGTCGGCCAAACAGGAGCAAAGCCGGCAATTTGGAGCTTTGGGCATCGTAATCCTCAGGGCGCAACTCTTGATCTCAATGGCAATCTGGTTGTTGTTGAGCATGGTGCGCGGGGCGGAGACGAAATCAACCGCGTCCGAAAAGGCGCGAACTATGGTTGGCCGGTCATAGCCTATGGTGAGCACTACTCTGGAGGGAAGATCGGCGAAGGCACCGCAAAGACAGGTATGGAGCAGCCCGATTTCTACTGGGATCCGTCAATGGCGCCGTCTGGCATGATGATTTATTCCGGAAAACTTTGGCCAGAGTGGCGCGGTGATATTTTTGTGGGCTCGTTGAAGTTCGACTACATTGCGCGATTGGAAGGGAACCCGCTGGAAGAAGTTGAGCAAATTCAAACAGATGAAACTTTAAGGGTCCGTGACGTGCGCGAAGCCGCAGACGGTTCGATTTGGTTTCTCAGCGTTGGAAACGAAGCGCTTTACCGGATGACCCCGGGAAACTGACTTAAATCGACAATCGATTTGCTTGAGCGCCTCTTTCGCGGAACGGCGTCGTTTTGTACTGCGCCCGATAGCATTTCGAAAAGTGCGAGGGAGACGCAAAGCCACAGGCAAGCGCGACATTGATCACGCTCATATCTGTTTGCATCAGAAGGTTACGCGCTTTCTGAAGTCTCAGTTCCATGTAGTAGCGCTTGGGACTTCTATCCAAATACCGACGGAAAAGGCGCTCGAGTTGGCGTGTCGACATACCGACTTCTTTTGCCAGGATTGAGGGGCTGATCGGCTCTTCAATGTTGGCTTCCATCATCTGGATAACATTGGACAATTTTGGATGTCGCACACCGATGCGCGTTGGCGTACTGAGGCGTTGGGTGTCCTGATCGGTCCGGATCGATGTATAAATCAATTGATCTGCCACTGCGCTGGCAAGGTTTTCGCCAAAATCCTCGGCGATGAACTTGAGCATCAAGTCGATGGATGCCGTGCCGCCAGCCGTCGTGAATGTGTTGCCGTCAACAACGAACACAGACTTTGTCAGCGTGACCTCGTCAAACTCCTCGATGAAACTGTCTTGGTTTTCCCAGTGGATCGTGGCGCGCTTCCCGTCGAGAAGGCCAGCTTTGGCCAAAGAATAACCTGCGGTACATAGTCCGCCCATCTGAACACCACGGCGCGCTTCACGACGCAGCCAGGCAACAAGCTTCTTCGTTGTCGCAGCCGCGACATCGATGCCACCGCAGACAATGATCGTTTCGTCGCGACTAACTTCCGTCAGTTCCGAGTCCAGTTTGAATGATGTCCCAGCCGAACACTCGACCGTATCTCCGCCTTCACCAATAATCCGCCATTCGTAAAGCGTTTCACCGGCCATGCGGTTTGCGATCCGCAAACTTTCGACTGCACAGGCGTAGCAGAGCAGCGTGAACTGATCGAGAAGCACGAAAACAAACCGACGTGGTTTGTCAGTTTCTCCGGTAACATCAACGATTTGTGCGAAGTTGTCCGTCACAATTCAATCCAGTCCGCGACTCATTTTCTGACCGAAGCACAAAAATTAATCGGACGGCAAGATCGCCATTGCTCCGTTTGCGGTAGCATTTGCGTGGTTTGGGGTGATTTCGCGTGATGTTCACGGTTTTCATCCCGGTTGCGCTGTCGTATAACCTCGCCTCGCAACTTTATGTTTGAGGATTGAACCATGAGCGAGTGGCAGAAAACCGGGTGGAGATCGAAACCCAGAGTTCAAATGCCTGACTATCTCGACGGTGCTGCACTTGCAGCTGTCGAAGATCGGCTGTCAAAGTATCCGCCGCTCGTTTTTGCGGGCGAGGCCCGGAGGCTGAAACGCGCGCTCGGTGCTGCTGCTC
>JAPPOI010000118.1 GCA_028818055.1 Boseongicola sp. | reverse complement strand
CGACAAAGGCATAAGCGTCAAAGACGCTGACCGCTTTGCCTTTTGCGCCGTTTCCATGTCCAAAGGCATCAAAAGCGCCAGCGCGGCGACGTTGTTCACCACGGCTGAAAGACCGGCGCCGACCGCAGCCATTATGGCGATATGTAGGGGTAGGGGGCGTTCGTCATCCATCAGCTTGTCAGCGAAGAACTCTATCGCGCCGGATCCGACCAAACCCTTTGAGACAATCAGCACAAGGGCAATGATGGCGACCGCAGAATGTCCAAACCCGCTGAAGACATCTCCCGATGGCACAAGTCCCAACAAGGCTGCCAAAACCAAAATGCCGAAGGCGACTAAATCATAGCGCCATCGCCCCCAAACGAGCAGGACAAACAACACCGCAAAAAGGCCCATGATCAGGGTCTGGTCACTCGGCATGAACACCTCCAAAACTCGGCAGATTCTAGATGACCTGTCCGGGAATTGGAATCGTGGATTTGCAGTTCAAACGTTTGGTGCGCCGGAACTCAGCAAGACCCTCACCAGCGCGGTTTGACTGTTCACGTGAGCTTTCTCAAACATCCGCTGCAAGTGGGTACGAACCGTATTGACGCTGACACCCAACTCGGATGCTGCCTCGGGCAGATCCTTACCGTCAACGATCATGCGACCCACTTTCAGCTGTGCTTGTGACAGGGCGAAAACGTCAGCTGCGGCCTCAAGACGTTGCTCGGTGGTCGCGGTGTCTGCGAAAGTCACAGTTGTTGCACCGTCCACCCGATCAACCCAAATGACATGGACGGCGTCGTCCAAAGGGTCATCAAAAACAAGCGCAATCGCTTCTTGGGCGCGTGTGGCGTTCATCGGTGAAAGCCGAATATCCATAACGCTCAATGCTTCGATGCGCTCGATAGCTTCCATCAGCTTTTGATGATCGTTTGGACGTCGCGCGCGAAGGTGGCCTGCCGAAAGGGCCAGAACAGGATGTTCCCGAAGCGCCTCGCGTGCTTGATCGTTCATCCAGATCATTGTGCCGTCGGTTTCGACACTCATTGCGGGGCACAAGAAATACTCCATCCGGGTGTCCGCATGCCCCGCGAACAGGACTTTCCATTGCCCGTCGTGCTTTTCCATGACCCGGATCTGATAGCTCAGGCCGACATTCACCATCACGTCGTCGGTCCGAGGCGTCATTTGATTAAATGAAACCCATGCCATCGACCCGTTGATACGAATGACCTTGAACTCGCGTCTGATCTTTTCAACCGCAACAGGGTTTGGGGTTGGATGCTCTTTCATCAACCTTTTGATCATGCCCGAACCAGTGGCCCACCCTTCAACTGACCCAATGTTGCCACCGGCATCTGTGGCGAGCCTTTGGACATCTTCGTCATGTACCCAGCAGCTGGCCCATCTATCGTAATCGCGCAGGTAAAATGCCTCGCATTCCTCCGCGATTGCGGCCTTTATAGCCGCGCGATCTGCCTCCGTAGAGTCTTCCATGACCGCCAGTCTAACGGGTTGCGTTGCCATCTCAAATTTGCCCCATGGCATCGCGAGCGGGTGATCGCGTCACTGCCCTGAACGCATGCCAAGCAGCGCGCATGCCTTTGCAGAACAGCACGACAGTGCGCGCAAGTCGTTCCGTCGCGTCCATGACCGACGACTGACCAAAAGCTGCATAGAAGTCATCGTCGCTCATTGCCGGTTGATTTTGTTTCAAAAACTGGTCCGTCAGAATCGCACCAACGAGGCTCGCGTGGTCCATTTTCAATCTCCGTCTCCAGGGTGGATTTTGTGTCCTTGGGTTCAACATATGGCGACAACCAGCGGAACCTTGTCATGCGATCGTACGACAGCGGCAAAAATACCGTCGATGCAGTCGTAATGGATCTGCACAGGTTCCCTACGAACCCATAACGCAACGCGGCTTAGATGCCCTGATCGAACTCCGCCACCAAAGACCGGACGACTTCTCTCAACGCTTCTTCCTCGTCGGCGCCTTTCTCCAGCGCACTTTGATAGACAGAGACCTGTCGTTGCGAGCTCGTGCCGTCTTTGAGTATGTCGCGCGCGCTTTCAACTTCAGCAAGACAACCCAGCTCAATCGCGTGCGGGGTCGCCAGTTCGATAAGTTCTTCCACCATTTCGGCAAATGGGACGATCTTGCCCATTCCGAAGTCGATCAAGCCTTCCGTGGGTCCGTAACGCTGCGCGCGCCACCGGTTCTCTTCGACCAGGAACCGCTCGTAAAGGCGCCACCGCTGGTTTCTGCGGCGCAGTTCATACAGCATTCTGAAAATACTTTGGGTCAGCGCTGTAATGGCAAGTGTGTGGTTGATATTTGGCATCACATCGCAAATGCGCGACTCCAACGTCGGGAAACGTGAAGACGGGCGAACATCCCACCAAAGTTTGCTCGCGTCCTCGACGATTTTTGCATCGATGATCGTCTGAACCGATCGCCTGTATTCGGAATAGCTGGAAAAGACCGGTGGCAATCCCGTTCTTGGAAGGTTGTCGAACACGGTCAATCGATACGAATGCAGGCCGGTTTGGCGTCCCTCCCAGAACGGAGAAGATGTGGACAAGGCAAGAAGGTGCGGCGCGAAATAGGAAAACTGGTTGAGCAGATCAATCCGAAGATCATCGTCATCAATCCCGACATGAACGTGCGTTCCGCAAATGAGCATCCGCCGCGCGACACCTGCAAGGTCCTGCTCAAGTTGCTGATATCGTTCTTTGTCGGTGAATTGCTGCGCTTGCCAGGCCGCGAACGGATGGGTCGAAACTGCAATGGGTGCAAGGCCATGTTCGTTACACACCGCTTTTACTGTTCGCCGCAGGTGGGAAAGGTCTTCGCGCACGTCGGCAACGGTGCCGCAGACGCCGGTTCCCACTTCGATCTGGCATCTCAGGAACTCGGGGCTGACCTTGCCTTCAAGCCGCTCAATACAGGCGTCCATCAGCGAATCCGGTGCCGCAACAAGATCAAGCGTCTCCGAGTCGACGACCAGATATTCCTCTTCAACACCAAGCGTGAAGGATGGAGTTGATATAGCCATGATCTGTCCTCCGAAGCGTCGAAGCCGTCCGCGTTACTAGCAGGCTATTCAAATCATTCGGTTTTGTCAGCAGTTTGGGTGTTTCGCGACACTCAGCTTGTGGGCCGCGACCCTGCTTCTGCTAATCTCCGCGGACCCGCGGCAGGCTAGGCATCAGTGTTGGTGCGTCGAAACAGCCGTCTGCCAATTCGTCTGCGCAATTGACTAGGGTCCGGCGGGCCAATTTCGTGTTCGAGAAATCGACCGCGCCGAGGTCCAATCCGCAGTTGCTCAGGTCTTGACTGGCAACCGCGCTGTGGACGCGTGTCGGCAGCTGGGAAATTTCCTCAAAGTCTAAGGATTGCACGACTTGCCGAATAGCATGGTCAACCAAGGCGCCGATGCGCGGCGGGATGCGCGCGGTTCCGTTCCCAAAACACGCGCGCGCCTTGGCGTCATCGGCAACATTGTATGTGGGAACGAAACCCTCAATCCGCAGTTCGACGCGATCTTGGGTCACTGCTCGCAGAACACCGGGGTCACCTCGTTCGCTACCAAGTCCATCATCTCCGGCATTAGTCAGCTGGTCCAGTTGGTTCTCGACAACAACGCGTTTAGGTTCGCAGTCCTGTTCGACCTGCACATTGATACTTGTAATGTGAATACCATTATCGGTGTCTCCGAGTAGGCCGTTCAAATGACGCGCGATCTGGGTTCCAAATGGCTCAGCTGATCCCGAAAACTCCGCTAAACTTGGTACTGTGGTTAGAGCTGCTTCGACGTCGGCGCGTTTACCTTCCAACGCCTCAGCGCTCATACCTGCCGCGTAAAACTCTTCGAGATCACCAATTCGGTAGATCAAGTCCGCTGTTGCACTGCATCCCTGAATTTGAAACGGCTCATCAAACCTGAATTGCCTCACACGCAGCACAGGCTCGATAACCGCAGATTCGAAAATCGGAAGCTTGAACTGCAGGCCGGGACCCACTTTGCGCTTTACCGCATCGCCGCGCAAAACAAGCGCTTCACTGTCCTCGGGAACGCTAAAAACCGACATGACCCCAGCGAGGATAATCGCGATCACCACCCCGAATGCTGCAATCCAACGCAATCCAATGACCCGCTTGTTGATTGTGGACCAATTCCAATCGTTAACAGCGGTTTTGGCATAATTGCGTATGTGGCGCTAGAATATGCTCAGGAGGACTTTCAAGCTCTGTTCCGAGCGTGACACGCTTGCACTTGCCATCCCCCTCAAACCGCCCCATATCCCACCGTCATGACCGACCTGAACCACATACGCAATTTCTCGATCGTTGCGCACATCGACCACGGGAAATCGACGCTCGCCGACCGGCTGATCCAGATGACCGGTACGGTGGCGGAACGCGATATGCAGGAGCAGATCCTCGATAGCATGGATATCGAGCGCGAGCGTGGCATCACCATCAAGGCCAACACCGTCCGTATCGAGTATCCCGCACAGGATGGTCAGACCTATATCCTGAACCTAATCGACACGCCGGGCCACGTCGACTTCGCCTACGAAGTCAGCCGATCGATGCAAGCGGTTGAAGGATCGCTTCTGGTCGTCGATGCGTCACAGGGCGTGGAAGCCCAGACGCTTGCCAACGTCTATCAGGCGATCGACGCCGACCACGAGATTGTTCCTGTGTTGAACAAGATCGATCTGCCAGCGGCCGACATCGACCGCGTCAGTGAACAGATCGAAGACGTCATCGGCATCGACGCCACCGATGCCGTGCAGATCAGCGCGAAAACGGGTGTCGGCATCCCGGATGTGCTTGAAGCCATCGTCCAGCGCCTGCCGCATCCCGAGGGTGATCGCGACGCGGCGCTAAAGGCCATGCTGGTCGACAGCTGGTATGACCCTTACCTCGGCGTCGTTGTCATGATCCGCGTCATCGACGGCACCATCAAGAAGGGCGACCAGATCCTGATGATGCAGACCGGCGCCAAGTACAAAATCGACCGGCTCGCCGTTCTGAAGCCCGAGATGCAGGACATCGCCGAACTGGGCCCGGGCGAGATCGGCGTTCTGACCGCGTCGATCAAACAGGTGCGCGACACCCGCGTCGGCGACACCATCACGCACGAAAAGAAACAGACCGCAACCGCGCTTCCGGGCTTCAAACCCGCACAACCCGTCGTCTTCTGCGGCCTCTTTCCCGTCGACAACGCCGAGTTCGAAGACTTGCGCGAGGCGATCGAGAAGCTGGCCCTGAACGACGCCTCGTTCTCGTACGAAATGGAAACCTCGGCCGCGCTGGGCTTCGGCTTCCGCTGCGGCTTCCTTGGCCTGCTCCACCTCGAGGTCATCCGCGACCGCATCGAACGCGAATATGACATCGACCTGATCACCACCGCGCCCAGCGTGATCTACCACGTCTTCATGCGCGACGGCTCAATGATCGAGCTGCACAACCCCGCCGACATGCCCGACCTCACGCACGTCGACCATATCGAGGAACCGCGCATCAAGGCGACGATCTTGGTACCGGACGAATACCTCGGCGACGTCCTGAAGCTGTGCCAGGACCGGCGCGGCATCCAACAAGACCTGACCTACGCCGGCACCCGCGCGATGGTCGTCTATGACCTGCCCCTGAACGAGGTCGTCTTCGATTTCTACGACCGGCTGAAATCGGTCACCAAGGGCTATGCCAGCTTCGATTATCAGATGACCGGCTACCGCCAGGACTTCCTGGTGAAAATGCAGATCCTCGTGAATGATGAGCCCGTGGATGCGCTGTCGATGATGGTTCACCGCGACCGCGCCGAAAGCCGGGGCCGCGCAATGTGCGAGAAGCTGAAAGAGCTGATCCCGCGCCACATGTTCAAAATCCCGATCCAGGCGGCGATTGGCGGGCGCGTGATCGCGCGCGAGACGCTATCGGCTCTGCGCAAGGACGTGACGGCCAAATGCTACGGCGGCGACGCGACGCGAAAGCGGAAGCTTCTGGAGAAGCAGAAGGCCGGTAAGAAGAAGATGCGCCAGTTCGGCAAGGTCGAGATCCCGCAGGAAGCGTTTATTAACGCCCTCAAAATGGATTCGTAGAGGCCATTTTGAGGTGGGTGGGCGAAAGCGATTCACGAAGTGAATTGCGTGCCCTCACCCCGATGCTTGCAGGCCAAAGCGATTCACGCAGTAAATTGCGTGGCCACACCCGGAAGTTGGGAGATGCATCTTTTATCAATGCTCTGAAAATGGACAGTCAAAAGACATTAGATTTCAGTAATATACCCGTTGACGCGCGCCGCAAACTCCAAGGCTGTAATCAAATTTGAGACATAAACG
>JAPPOI010000182.1 GCA_028818055.1 Boseongicola sp. | reverse complement strand
ATGGCAAGGCGTTGGTTGCACTCCAACCGGAACGTGGGTCTTCCGAGGCAAGTGACGACGAATATCATGATCTGTCGCGCGTGCCGCGTCATTCATACGTGGCTTTTTACCTTTGGCTGCAACAGCAAACGGATGCCATTGTTCACATCGGCGCCCATGGCACGGTTGAATGGCTTCCGGGTAAATCGGTTGCTTTGTCCGACACATGCTGGCCAGAGGTGTTGGTTGGCAATAAACCGGTGATTTACCCGTTCATTGTGAACGATCCTGGAGAGGCCGCTCAGGCCAAGCGGCGCATCGGGGCTGTCACGCTTGGACACGTTCCGCCACCGATGAAGCGATCCGAAACGCCAGAGCGGTTGGCCCGGCTCGAAGCCTTGCTCGACGAGTTTTCAAATGCAGATGGCTTGGATCCCAAGCGACGCGACAGGTTGCAGGACGATATCCGCTCTGAAGCTCAAAGCCTTGGTGTGGAAGAAGATTTAGGATTGGGGCGCGCCACGTGTGCTTCCGAAGCAATCACTCGGATCGACCGGTTCGTTTGCGATGTGAAAGACAGCCAGTTTGGAGATGGCTTGCACGTTTGGGGCCGCTCCGGTGGTGGAAATGCAACCTTTGATACATCGGCGTCTGCTCAAGCCGAAAAATCTGCTCTGATTGATGCCCTTGACGGGAAAAGGATCGAAGCTGGCCCGTCTGGTTCGCCGTATCGCGGGCGCCTTGACGTTTTGCCTACCGGACGGAACCTTTTTGCGACAGACCCGCGGTCGGTTCCGACGCGAGCCGCGTATGCGCAAGGCGTTGTTCTAGCTGATGACTTCGTCAGACGGCATTTACAGGACGAGGGTGACAGGCCAAAAGGGGTCGTCGTTGATCTTTGGGGATCGGCTACAATGCGAACCGCTGGCGAGGAATTTGCCATGGCGATGGCCCTAGCTGGTGTGAGACCTGTTTGGGACGAGGGGTCCGAGCGCGTTTCTGGTATTGAAGTCCTTCCTATCGCCGAGTTGGACCGACCGCGCATCGAGGTCACGCTTCGGGTATCCGGTCTATTCCGCGACGTGTTCCCAACGCTGTCCGCGCTCTTTTCCCAAGCAACCCGTGCGTTGGCGGCGCGCGATGAAGCAGCGGATTGGAATCCGTATGTTGGCCAGGATACATCACACGTTTTTGGACCTGCGCCCGGCCAATTCGGTGTCGCGATGGGTCATCATCTGGGCGACTACTCCAACGAGGCGAGAGAAGCGGTCGGAGAGGCTTGGTTGAAAGCGTCCAGTTGGGCTTTGGATGGAGATTCAGTTGTTCATGACCCGACTGGGTTAAAACAAAAAGTTGCCGCCGCCGAGGCGTTCGTTCACCTGCAGGATATGCCAGAAACAGATGTCTTACTGGCGGAAGACTATGCGACGCACGAAGCCGGGTTTGCCGCTGCCCAACGAATTGTGGGGGGCGCCGCAAAACTCTATCACGTCGATAACACAGACCCACAAGCACCAAGAACCCGAACGCTGACAGAAGAAATTGCCAGAGTGGTTCAAGCTCGCGCAACGCATCCAGGTTGGATTGCAGGCATGAAGCGGCATGGGTTCCGTGGCGCGGCTGAGATTGCCACAACCCTGGAAAACATGGCCGCTTTCGCGCAACTGGCCGAGATCGTTCCGTCTCATCTTTTCGACTTGTACTATGAGGCGACACTTGGCGATGAAGACGTAGTCGAATTCCTTCAAAACAGTAATCCAGACGCACTGAAAGCCATGCGTGATCGGTTCGAGGCACTTCGCAATGCAGGACTATGGGTATCGCGCCGCAATTCGATCCTCGCCAATCTCGAGGCAGCGGAATGAGCGTCGTCAAAGGATGGTGCCCCAGCGCTTATAAACCGATGATGTCGGGTGACGGCTTGCTTGTTCGCGTCAAGCCGCGGCTGGGCCTGCTGACCCAATCACAATCAATTGCTCTCTCTGAACTTTCCGACCGATTTGGAAATGGTCAGATCGATCTGACCTCGCGTGCGAACTTTCAGATACGTGGAGTGTCGGAACAGGATTTTCCCAAACTTCGTGATCAACTGTTGGAAGCACAGTTGATCGATGCTGATCCGATTTTGGAAGAGCGTCGTAACATCATCGTTTCGCCACTTTGGACGCCTTCGGACCTGACCGAACAATTTTACACTGCACTACTTGGTTGCCTCACTGAGCTTCCAGAAATGCCAGCTAAAATCGGGTATGCCATCGATACGGGCGCGACGCCGATGTTGAAGGATGCTTCCGCAGACTTTCGTATTGAGGCCGGGGCAGATCACCCGTTCATCCTCCGTGCGGATGGAGCGACACACGGCGTTCCAGTCACGCCTGACACGGTTGCTGAGGCCGTTACGACGATGGTCGAGTGGTTTGTCGCAAGCAACGGCAATGCTGTTGGGCGTATGAGCCGCCTGCTGAGCGGTGACATCCAGCAACCTTCAGAATGGACGGCGCTCCCAAGTGGTGCCAGCAAATCGCAGTTAAATCCGGGCTCCACGAATGAGGGCGTTGTTTTCGGAGTTCCATTTGGCCGCTTTGAAGCTAAGCAACTTATTGAACTGATGAAGAAATCCTGCGCCACGTCTTTGCATGCAACGCCTTGGCGTATGGTGTTGTTGAAGTCGGCTGTCCATGCCGAGGTGCCCGGTTTTCTCTCCGAGCCCGCGCACGTGCTGAACGTTGCTGCGTGTCCGGGAGCACCATCCTGCGCCGCTGCCACTGTCGCGACGTATCCCATCGCACGTGCGCTTGCTCATCGCATTGATGGTTCGTTGCACGTATCGGGCTGCTCAAAAGGCTGTGCCCGAAACGCGACCTCTTCAGTGACGCTGATTGGGCGCGATGGCCTTTTCGATATCGTTCTTGACGGCGCTGCAGATTCAGTTGCGTCGCACGCCGGATTGAGCGAAACGCAGGTGCTGGAGATGTTTGCCTGATGCCCTACGCCTACGAAAAAAACGGTGCCGCGATATACGCCGAATCCTTCGCGACCATCCGGTCCGAAGCGAAGTTGGATGCATTTTCCCCGACCGAAGAACAGGTCGTCGTTCGCATGATCCATGCGGCAGGAATGGTCGGGTTAGAAGAACAGGTGAAAGTCTCTCCGGGCATGGTCGACGCCGCACGAAAAGCGTTGGAAGCTGGTGCGCCAATCTTCTGCGACGCCTACATGGTGAGCGAAGGCGTTACATTGAAACGGCTTCCGGCGGAAAACGATGTGATTTGCACTTTGCGTGATCCTTCGGTGCCGGGTTTGGCGGAAAGCCTTGGAACAACACGGTCTGCGGCTGCACTTGAGCTTTGGCGCGATCGTCTGGATGGGGCGCTAGTGGCTATCGGAAATGCACCCACGGCGCTGTTCCACTTGTTGGAGATGCTCGAAGACCCGTCATGTCCGCGGCCTGCCGCAATTATCGGGTGCCCGGTTGGATTTGTCGGCGCGCGCGAAAGCAAGGACGCCCTTTGGGAGGCACAGCCGGTTCCGTCGTTGATCGTCGAAGGGCGCTTGGGCGGCAGCGCAATCACTGTTGCTGCCATCAATGCAATTGCGAGCCGCGCGGAATGACCGGAACGCTTTTTGGAACTGGTTTGGGTCCGGGCGATCCCGAGTTGATGAGCGTTCGCGCTGACCGATTGGTGCGCAATGCCCGCCATGTCGCATTCTTCCGCAAAATGGGTCGGGCAGGCCGGGCCCGGTCCATCGTAGAAGGCATGCTGCGTTCGGATGTGATCGAATACGCGATGGAGTATCCAGTCACGACGGAAATTCCGCTGGACGACCCAAGGTACAACGAGATTCTTTCCAGGTTCTACGAAGAATGGACCGAAAAGCTTCGCACCTTGGTTGACGGCGGTGAAGATGTCGTCGTTCTGTGCGAGGGCGATCCGTTTTTTTACGGCTCTTTCATGCACTTACATGAGCGACTTAAGGACGTTATCCCTGTGCAAGTTGTGCCGGCCATAACCGGTATGTCGGCGTCGTGGACTGCCACAGGACAACCGTTCACTTGGGGCGATGACATCATGACAGTCGTCATGGGTACACTGGGCGAAGATGCGTTGACCCAAGCGATGGCGGCGGCTGATGCGCTTGTCGTGATGAAGATCGGTCGTAACCTCGAAAAAGTGCGCCGGGCACTTGTAGCGTCCGGCAAGGCAGAGCGTGCATTTGTGGCCGAATTCGCGAGCATGGACGGCCAAAGACTGCGAGCGCTGGATGAGGTGTCGGAAAACAAACCTCCTTACTTCTCGATCATCATCGTGCATGGACAGGGGCGACGACCATGAGCGGTTGGTTGAAGATTGTCGGCTTGGGCCCGGGAAACGACGACTTGATAACGCCTGCGGTGCAAGAAACCCTGGATGAGGCGACAGATGTCGTTGGCTACATCCCCTACGTCCGCCGCATCGCACCAAGGGAAGGATTGACGCTGCACGAAAGTGACAATCGGGTCGAAGTTGAACGTGCGACACATGCTTTGGAGATGGCTGCTAGTGGCAAGATGGTTGCCGTGGTTAGTTCTGGCGATCCCGGCGTTTTTGCAATGGCATCGGCCGTTTTCGAGGCCTTTGAAAGCGGACCGAGTGAATGGCGCAATCTCGACATTCAGGTTCTGCCAGGAATTACAGCGATGTTGGCCGCATCAGCTGCCGCAGGCTCGCCATTGGGTCACGACTTTTGCGCAATAAACTTGAGCGACAATCTCAAACCGTGGGACCTAATTGAATAACGGATTCGTCTTGCGGCGCAAGCTGACTTCGCAATGGCGTTTTATAATCCACGTTCAAAGGCGCGGCCCGAAGGGTTTGAACGTGCCTTAAATGTGCTCAGAGAAGAATGTGAACCCGAAAGAATTGTTATATTCGCGCGGGCCGTCTCGACCACGGATCAATCAATTCGTCATGTGATGTTGTCCGACGCGACAGGCGACATGGCCGACATGACATCAGTGGTCATTGTTGGATCGTAGCAAACGCGCGTAATTGAGCGTGACACGTCTCCAATCATCTACACGCCAAGGTCGGTGTCATGTTGACGGACCCAATCCAGAACGGCGGGCACTTGCGTCAATTCAAGCCGCTTGGGGAGTACCGGTCTGTCTATCATCAGAACTGGCAGTTGAAGCGTTCTGGCCGCCGCAATCTTGGCGTAAGCTGCTGTCCCACCAGAGTTTTTCGAAACTACCAAGTCGACCCTCTTCGATCTCAACAAGGCCAGATCGTCGGCTTCTTGAAACGGTCCACGATCGACAATGACTTCGGCGTCGGGAAACGGCAGATCGCCTTTCGGTGGGTCCACAAGACGCAAAACATAGTGATGCTGGGGGTTCGGGGCGAAGTCCGCAAGATGCATCCGGCCTACGGCCAAGAAGACGCGGATGGCCTTTTGGTCCAGAGCGTCGACGGCGGCTGGAATATCTGGAACTCTCTGCCAGTCATCCCCCGATCTCTCCTGCCAAGGTGGGCGGGTGAATGCGGCAAGAGGAACGCCAGACGCCTGGCAAGCCTGTACCGTGTTGCGGCTCATCTGCGCTGCAAACGGGTGCGTCGCATCGATGACATGCGTCACTTGGTTTTCGGTCAGGTAACGGCTCAGCCCGTCCGGGCCTCCGAATCCGCCAATGCGCTGCGGAAGCGGTTGACGGATGGGGCGGTCGACCCGGCCTGCCAAAGACACCGTGGCACTCCAGCCGATTTCCGCGACAGCCTTTGCCAGCGCGGTGGCTTCCGTCGTTCCACCCAGAATAAGGAGGTTCGGCGTCATGTCTGAGGCTCCGTGGCTGACCATCATTGGACTGGGAGAAGATGGACTGGACGGCCTGCCGCCTGCAAGTCGATCTGCATTGGAATCGGCGGAAATCGTGATGGGGCCGCCTCGTCATCTCGCATTGGTTGGCGAAACCACCGGCGAACAAATCGAATGGCCGGTCCCGTTCTCTGACGGGCTGGAAGTGCTAAAAGGCTATCAGGGAAGAAATGTGGTCGTGCTTGCCTCGGGCGATCCGTTTTGGTTCGGGGCAGGGTCAGTTATCGCCCGCAAGTTTGGTCCAGAGCACTGGAAAGCCATACCGGGAACATCGACCTTTTCGCTAGCCGCCGCTCACTTGGGCTGGCCGATTGAACAGACCACATGCCTCGGACTTCATGCCGCACCAATTTCGCGCATCCGGCCCAAACTTGCGGACGGAAATCGAGCAATCGTGCTGCTCCGAGATGGTGACTCGGTCAAGGATCTGACGGCAATCTTGGATGCCTCTGGCTTTGGCGAGAGCACGATCTGGGTGATGGAGTCACTTGGGGGCGCACAAGAAAAAGTGACG
>JAPPOI010000135.1 GCA_028818055.1 Boseongicola sp. | reverse complement strand
GCGAAGGTATTTGCCTGTGCTTCGATCTGACCGTATTCGGAATTCCATTTGTGCATGTCGCGGCTGCTGCACTTGAGGCCCTCTGCCGAGATTTTTCTATGAAGCAGATAGTGCCCAAGTTCATGGGCAAGGGTGAAGTTTATGCGACCCTTAGATTCAATGCTTTCATTGTAGATGATGCCCCATTCGCCATTGCCGCTTGGGTGCGGAAGCATCGCGCCTTCGAATTTGCGTGAGAGATCCATCCCTTCGATCATGGTGATAGGTGCATCCGGGAAAACCTGTTTTGAATAATCCCGTGCGATACCGGCCACGTTGATTGGGAAGCGATCCAGTCCGTGGGCTTCGTGAAAGAGCATGATTAGCTTACTGAGGTGGATCGCCCATTTCTCAGGCGTATTCGGTAGATTCAATCTTTCTTCCCCCACATATCGACCATCTGCTCAATTTTCTTTTTGTCTTCATCCTCAAGCTTACTGAATTTTCTGAAGAATGCCTCTTGAAGGACCTTTTCGTCGGGGGTCGCTTTTTCGTCTAATAGATAATCCGTCGTCACGGACAGGGCCTGAGCGATTCGGGTCAATTTTTCCGCTGATGGTTTCCGGGCGTCGCGGTTTTCGAGTTCCCAGATGTAGCTCTTGCTGGAATCCGTGAGCTCGGCCAGCTTGTCGAGGGAATAGCCCTTTTCCTGCCGATGGTGGCGGATTTTCTCGCCTAATGAGGTTGTCATGTCATCTCCCAAGATCGGTCATTGGTGTTTTCGACCGTGTTCGATGTATGCCGAACAAATTGGTGCTTGACAAGAGAATTGCGAAAATGTTCGATGTATACCGAACGAAATCGTACCAGCTAGGAGATTCGGCAGATGCCTAAACGTACAACCGGTACCCATCATGTAATCCCCAGCTCAAACGGTGGCTGGGACGTCCGTCGCGGCGGTTCTGATCGCGCCAGCGGACATTTTGACACCAAACGTGAGGCGATTGATCGCGGTCGCGATATCAGCCGCAATGCTGGAACAGAATTCAAGATCCATAATCGGGACGGGCGCATCGCTCAGTCCGATTCCCACGGGAACGACCCACGCAACATTAAGGGCTAAGGAGATTAAGCATGGCCTCAGTGACGACTTTCATTCGCAACACGCCTGCCTCGTCGCTGCAGGCTTATTTTGAACACACAGGAATCGAGCTTTCGAACCCGATCAATTGGGATGGCCCAGAGCCTGAAGTGGTTAAGGGAACGCTTCGGGCTGTTGATGACATGACAGACGACGAACGCGCCCGCGTCCTGAATGATGCGGAGCGTGTCAGCGCCTTGGCCGACGATGCAGGGCAAACCGCCCTTTACAGCGTGGCGGAAGACCGGTCCGTTCTGGATGACCTAGCCAACGGCCACGCACGGTCGCTTTGGATGTTCTTGAACGCGCCGACCTTGTTTCGGTTCGCCGAAGAGGTGCGTTTCACGGACGAACGTCGGCGTGGACGTAGCTGGGATGGCTTCATGGTTCCAGCCAACCTTGATCTGAACCGTGATGCCGTCGCTCAGGAGGCGTTCAAGTCTGCTCTGAGGGAGCGCTTTTCGTCGAACAACATCCACATCGATATTTTTAGCCGTCATCGCCCGACCTTTGATGGCGAAGACTGCGAGCTGGTGCAGATTGTCATCTACCGGGAAGGGCTTCCTGATGCCTTTCTCGCATTCGATGAAGAAGGCGAATTGATTCGTCGTGCCCGTCGTCCCGTATTCGAGGCCGCTATGACCTATGAACCGGAAACCGGTGTGATCGAGGTTGTGGCCAATGACCGTGAAAGCCGCGAAGAAATGGCGCGGTACATGGCGCGCGACCTGCTCGGCGTTGAGTTTCAGAGCGAGAAGGTTCCTCTTCGGAACTACGACTTGTCTGTTCTGCTGGCTTATCATCCCTTTCAGACGGACCCGGATGATGGGATCGAATCTGTCGAAGTGAAGCAATTGCGCCTGATGCCGTTCGACAATAACGGCGAGCGCGTCACATTGGAATGTCTGCGCAAAGCGGACCGGACCATTTGGAGCATGTCGGCAGATCGGTTTGGCGCGAATGACCCGTTGACCGGTGGGTGGGTTGCGACCCAGGCCAAGTTGACCATCAAGTTTCATCCGAAGGGCTCGTCCAAACGTGGTCGCACGTTGCCGCTGACGATTACCATGCCGCACGGGTGTAATTTGAAGGACCAGACGGAAGAGGAACAGTTGATCGGTGAGAAGTACCTGCGCCGTTGGGGCATCTTGAATGATGTTGACTGATGTCGTTCCGTTTTCCCGGTCCGACGTCCAACTGGTTCAATCAATCCTGCAGACACCAGATGCGGTGATTACCAGTGCGGCCTTGGACGGGTTTCATGGCCGTTCGGCGGACACGCTTAAGTCTTCGGGTATTTTGCGTCCAGACGCCCATCAGCTTGCGGCAGTCGCGCTGTCCGATCATGAGGATGAGGCCGTCAATCTGTCTTGGTCGCCGGAGCATAGAGGCTACGGATATTTCAGCCCTTCGGCTGGATGGATGCCTGTGTCCGGCGATCAGCTGAGCACGTATACAATCTGTTTTCCTGACTTATTCCAAGTTCTGTTGGCACCACTGGATGTGTCATCGCGTGAGGCCCCGGAAGAGTTGGTTCATGGTCTTGTCTGGGAGGTGGGCAACGTCCGGTTTCCTGGTCGGGGTAAACGGGTCCCAGTCTGGATTTCCAGACGTCTCCATGGCCCAGAAGTCTGGTCGATGTTCGCTGACGCTGCCCGGTCAAGGCCATCTCCTGGTTTGCGCCTTGTCATCAATCTGACTCCAGGTCGCGTGATGGAGCCGACGTATCGAGGGCATGAGATCATTTCCCTGCAGGACGTGATCTGCGCAGATGGTTTGGCTGTTGATCCCGATCTCTTGGCGGCCAGGGTTTCGTCCGGGGCTCTGACGGCTGATGCACCTATCGTCGTCACGGCGGATGGCGCTTCGGTCAATGTTCATGGCAAGCCTTATCCATTCACCGGCACAAAGCAGCGATCTATCATCCGGCATCTCTATCAAGCTTGGAAATCCGGCGAGCCCGAATGCCTGACAGCGGCTGTTCTCGAAGCTGCCGAATGTGGTGCCTCGGTGAATACGCTCGCCAAAGCCTTTTCCGGTCGGTCAGATTGGCGGGAGTTTATCCAGGAGAAGAATGGACGTTGCTGGATCTCACTTTGAGACCCGAAAACGCCAATTCCATATTTGGAGCTTGAATAACTCCATAAATGGAGTTATATTGGATCCAGAAATGGAGGTTCAAATGGCTCTCTCTCACGCTTATCCAGCTACTCGGCACGAAGTCGCTCCCTTGATCGATCTATCTGATCGAGCAGAACGCGATCGGCTGAGCTCAGGGGCAGTCCGGGCGTTCTTTAACATTATGGACCAGTGGAAGGTCCGCGATGAAGCCGCTCGTCAGTTGCTTGGCGGAATGTCCAATGGCGCTTTCTATGCTCTGAAGAAGGACGGGGACCGCTCATTGGATGAGGACAAGCTGCGCCGGATCTCCTATTTGGTCGGCATCTTCAAGGCGCTGAACATTATCTACAGCGAAGATCTCGCGGACCAATGGATGCAGCTTCCGAACAAGAACAGGATCTTTAGAG
The DNA here is from genome assembly GCA_028818055.1 of Boseongicola sp. Classification (GTDB taxonomy): domain Bacteria; phylum Pseudomonadota; class Alphaproteobacteria; order Rhodobacterales; family Rhodobacteraceae; genus JAPPOI01. The sequence continues at coordinate 2,729 of JAPPOI010000135.1, read as the reverse complement.
GGATGGCCCCCAACGATTATTTAATCCATGGGGGGCTTCCGGCTTTTGCGACAGTCAGAAAGCTTCTTGACGCGCGGCGGGGTGGCCATTGAGCTTTCCCGAAACAAGTAGGATCCGCCAACTCGATACTCATCGGATGATTCCTTCGAAATACAGTGAGAACGGGGACAGTGTCCTCGTTCGCATTGCGGATGATGACGATCATCTTCAAAGCATCTTTGATCTGGATCACGCCACAAATGATCGGCTGCTTGCAGAAAATGATTTGCTTCCCGGCATCGGTGTTGATGAGCTGGTATTTAGTGTTCCATCTTATCGGATCATCAATGCAGCATTTACACACGCCCATCCACTGGGAAGCCGGTTTAATGGTCCAGACCGGGGTGCATGGTACGCGGGGTTTGCGCTAGAAACATCCCAAGCCGAGGTCGCCTGGCACAAGTCGCTCGAACTTGCCGAAATCGACTGGCTGAATGAAAGCGTCACCTATGATGATTATCTAGCTGACTTCGGTGGTGAATACCATGACATCCGAGGAGATGATAACTTCTCTGATTGCCTGAACGCAGACAGCTATGTTGCATCTCAAGGATTGGCCGACCGGCTTCTCGCCGAAGATTCCCCTGGCGTGATATATCCAAGTGTGCGCCATGCCGGTGGCGATTGCCTTGCCTGTTTCCGCCCGGCGCTTATTGGCAATGTTCGTAAAAGCGCTCGGTATCGTTTCACATGGACAGGTAAACCCGAGCCCGAAGTTGAGCTTGAAGAGTCCTATATCTGATCCATTGAAAGCCTTTTAAATCATCTATGAGCCGTCCCATTGGGGCGGCTTTTTTCGTTTTCGGGCCATGATAGGGCGATTCCTACCTTCTGCCCTACCTTCCGCCTCCCCGGCTCCTCCCCCCACAACCGCCATTCTCCTCCCAGGTTTTCGAACAGCCCCCAAGGAGGACTCCATGGCTATTAAACACCTCAATCAAATCGAACTGGCCGATCGCTGGAATATCAGTGAACGGACGCTTGAACGCTGGCGTTGGACCGGCGAAGGACCCGCGTATCTCAAAATTGGTGGCCGGGTCGTTTATCGCCTCGAAGACGTGGAAGCGTATGAAGCAGACAATCTCTGCAAAAGCACCACCGAAACCCCGAACGATCTTTATGCGTGAGGGGGACGATATGAACATCCCCAACCGCATCCAAATCGACGACCTGAGCGCTATGGAGGTGGCGGATATCGCCTCTCTGCCGGTCGAACAATTGACCGCCTTGCAAAGTGAAATCGCCGAACGCCTCACCATCACGAAGCTAATGAAGGACCGTTTCGACAGCGCGCTTGAGTGCCGCTTTTCCCTTCCGGCGAGAGAAGGCCGTGCAGCCCTTGGCAAAGACACGGGCACGGTTCGTTTCAATGAAGGTCCGGCACAAATCGTCGCCGATCTTCCTAAGAAGGTCTCCTGGGATCAGTCCCAGCTGGCTCAGCTTGTCGAGCGCATGAAGGCCGAGGGCGATGACCCGGCTGAATACGTCGAGATCACCATCAAGGTTTCCGAACGCAAATACGCCGCCTGGCCGAGCCACATCCGCTCGGCCTTCGAGGGCGCAAGGACCGTGCGTGTCGGCAAACCCTCCTACCAACTCTCCCTGAACGATGAGGTGCAATCATGACCGCCAAGACCAAACTCGAACGCCTGCGCGAAGATAACTGCTTCCTGGCTGATCTTCCCGACACCATCCGTATCCCGCCGTTGGGCGATCGCCAAGAAGAGGTGATCAAGCCCATTGAAGCGGCGTCCATCGATGACCTTGCTTTCGCCCAACTGGCTTTGCAGGCCAAATCTTCGGCGCTTTACGGTGAAATCGATGCGCTGCGCCGGGTCTACGACATGGCCCGCAAGAACGGATCCTTGGGTGCTGACAATGCCCTGGATGCGGTTGCATCGAAGAAGGGGGGCAAGTGATGACGCTCCCCATCATTTCCGCCGACGAACGCATGTCAGAACAGCGCGGCATTAAAGGCTGTATCTTCGGCAAATCCGGTATTGGCAAGACGTCGCTGCTCTGGACGCTGGACGCCCAGTCCACCTTGTTCTTCGATTTGGAAGCGGGGGACCTGGCAATCGAAGGCTGGTCCGGAGACACCATTCGTCCGCGCACTTGGATTGAATGCCGTGATTTCGCCGTCTTCATCGGTGGTCCAAACCCGGCCTTGCGTGACGACCAGGTCTATAGCCAGGCCCACTACGATGCTGTGTGCGAGCAGTTTGGCGATCCAACAGCGCTCAACAAATACCAAACTGTCTTTATCGACAGCATCACGGTCGCCGGACGTCTCTGCTTCCAATGGGCCAAGGGCCAGCCGCAGGCGGTTTCCGAGCGTACCGGCAAGCCTGACATGCGCGGCGCTTACGGCTTGCATGGCCAGGAGATGATCGCCTGGCTCACTCACCTTCAGCACACCCGGGACAAGAACGTCTGGTTCGTCGGGATCCTCGACGAGAAGCTCGATGACTTCAATCGCAAGACCTTTGTTCCCCAAATCGACGGTTCCAAAACCGGCAACGAACTCCCCGGCATCGTGGATGAAGTCGTCGCCATGGCTGAGGTCAGTCCCGACGGCAGCGATCCTTACAGAGCGTTTGTTTGTCACACGCTGAACCCCTTCGGCTTTCCGGCCAAGGATCGCAGCGGTCGGCTGGACCAAATCGAAGAACCCCATCTTGGCCGTCTGA
>JAPPOI010000186.1:5591-6521 GCA_028818055.1 Boseongicola sp. | reverse complement strand
ATTCCTTTTCGCGCAGCGAACCTGGATCCGGGCCGAGGTCTTTGCCGTATCGTACCGGGGCTTTGCGTTCGGTTGCCAAATCAAACAGCCCGCCAATGCCTTTTGGGGCAAACAGAGTTACTGCGACGAACGACAAGCCCAACAGAACGGTCCACCAATCCACCCATTGAAGACGGAATGATCCACCGACCAGGTCTGGGGCCTGACCGCCGGTGAACCAAGTCGACAAAAGTGTAACGAACGCTGCGCCAATGACGGCGCCGTACAGTCGTCCACGACCTCCAATAGCGACCCAAACCGCCAAGTAAATTGAGGCAATTGGGGCCATTTCAGCTGGATTGATGATCCCAGCTTGCGGGTAGTAAAGCGCGCCAGCAATGCCGGCGATAACTGCGGAAACCGTGAAAACGAATAGCTTGTAGCTTTCAACATGGTAGCCAAGAAATCGAACCCGTGCTTCATCGTCGCGAATGGCCCGCAGCACAGACCCAAATTTTCCAGAAACCACCCAACTGGCGAAAATGTAGCCCAAGCCAAGCGCAAATGCCGAAGCCCACAAGAAAAAGATTGAAAGCTTGGCTTGCCCCAAATGATCAAGCCCGGGGATGTTTTGAAGGCCCGAGAGCCCGTTGTTGCCGCGCAAACCGCTATCGTTCTGGAACAGGTAAAGCGACAGAGCGAGCGTCATCGCTTGTGTGAGAATTGAAAGGTAAACGCCCGTGACCCGGCTGCGGAACGCGAGCCAGCCAAAGACCAGAGCCAGCAGCCCCGGTACGACAACAACTGCTGCGAGTTGTAGTGGCAATGAGTGGGCGAATATCCAAATACCCGGTAACTCAGATCCGCCGACGACAACGGTCATAAAACTTTGAACAATGTAATCTAGCACCATCTCGGAAGTTACATTTGCGTAAAGCCCCATCTCGACAC
>JAPPOI010000186.1:309-5581 GCA_028818055.1 Boseongicola sp. | reverse complement strand
CGCCGCACCCCCGGGACGTCCACAAAGTCCGCGTCGTGTATGTGCAATTCTGGGGGGTATTACCAAATAACCGGTAACTCAGATCCGCCGACGACACCGAAAATCTGAGTTGCAATCCCATCGACGATTTCCTGATCAGTGGGGGGAAGAGCGTTTAGCGACAGATTTTCAACAACGATCAAGCGCGTACGTTCGTACATCAGCCACATGCCAATCGCGTAGCCACCCAGTCCGAAGAACGCCATGTGGCCAAGCGAAAGAATTCCACAATAGCCCCACACAAGGTCCATCGCGACAGCGACCAGACACAGGCAAAGGGTTTTCCCGAGCGTTTTCACAAATGACGTCGAGATGACACCCATTCCAAAGCCTTCGGCCAGAATGGTGATTGAAATCGTGAACAGTGCCAGAACTGCAAGGAACACAAGGAGCGACGGATAACGTACAACAAGCGGTGTCCTTGCACCCTGATGGACCGCGACATCACTCATGCTTCTGCTGCCCGCCCTTTAAGAGCGATAATTCCACGCGGTCGAAACTGAATGAACAGGATGATGAACAGGATCATGTAGGTTTGCGCCGCAAGCGTGTTCGAAGGGTTCAACCACTCGATCCCCTTTTGCAGGGTGCCGACCATCGATGCTCCCAAAAGTGCGCCCCAGATGTTGCCGACGCCGCCGACGACAACGGTCATAAAACTTTGAACAATGTAATCTTGCCCCATCTCGGAAGTTACTTTTGCGTAAAGCCCGATCGCGACACCTGTGATCCCGGCAATGCCTGATCCAAAGCCGAAGGTTAGCATGTTGATCCGATCAGGGTTGATACCCATGGATGCTGCCATTTGGGGGTTTTGGGTGACCGCACGCACCTCAAGGCCAAGTCGAGTTCGGTTCATGACGAATAAGAAAAGCGCCAGGAAAAGAAGGGCCAGGACAAATATTGCAATGCGGATGTAACTGATTGAGACGACATCATTGAAAAGAAGCGACCCGTCAAGCCAACCGGGGGCCGTCAGGGGGCGCGCTTGCGTGCCGAAAATGTTCTTGGCTGCTTGTTGAAGTGCGATCGAAATACCGAACGTGGCGAGCAGAGTTTCCAAAGGCCGGTGGTAGAGCCAGCGAATGACTGAGCGTTCCATGATTACGCCTGCAGTGAACGTCACGGCGAACGCCGCCGGAAGGGCGACGATCAATGATAGCGTGTGATCAGGGATGAAGAGCTGAACCACGTAGCCTGTGTAAGCGCCCATCATGATGAACTCGCCATGCGCCATATTGATGACGCCCATCACACCAAACGTGATTGCCAGTCCGATTGCAGCAAGGAAGTAGATTGAGGCCAGTGAAACTGCGTCCAGTCCGAGATCAACTGCGGAGTATAATGACACCTTGCCTTCGATGGCTCGTAGTGCAGCCGCGGCGGCAAGCGCAACGGCGGGTGGCGCACTGACATAGCGTTCATAAAACACGTAAGAAGCAACGGCGGTCGCAATCTCATCGTCGGTGGGTAGGGGCTCAGCAATGCCTTGCAGAGCAAGCTCTTGATAAGCTTCCAGCCTGGCTCCATCGGTGTCCAAAGTGATGACAGGTATGCCCGCCACCGTCTCATCAACGATGTTTGCCGTTAGAACCGCTGTTATTTGATTTGTTGGAACTTTCGCAGGCGCGAGTCCGGCATCGACGAGAAGGTCATACGCCGCTTCGACCGAAAGTTGATCGCTGCCAGGTTCCAATACTTGGGCAATGTCAGGGTCGGTTGGCGCGACCTCATCTACCTCGACCCGCGTTTCGATTAGCGGATTAAGTGCTGCGCGCACATCGACGCCTAGGTCACCTTCAAACTCTTGGATCGCTGAGAGTCTCGCTGCTTGGTCATCGTCTAACTGGATCGTGAGCAATCTCTCCAAACGCGCAGTCCGTTCACCAAGAACGTCGTCTGACTCGGTTTCCAGCACTTTTCGGAGCGCAGCCAAATGTGACTTGTCCGGGTCACGCTCGATGGCATCCAAAGCCACAGATCGCTTTTCTGGGTTTGGGTCATTTAACTGAAACTGAACAAGTGCTCCGCCGATCAATCCGCGAATGCCTGAATTTGGTTTCATTTGTTTGAAGACTTTTGCTTCAAAAACGCCGATTTCGGAGCCACTGGCGAAGTCGAAAGCCGCCAGCTCTTTGCCCGACTTGGTACCATAGACTAACAGGCCACTTTCTTTGTTCTGCCACATCTCTTTGGCTTGCCAGCGCAGCAAAACGTCTTGGGCTTCTGGAAGTCCGCTGGCCGCAAGCGCATCAATCGCGGGACCGATCGTTTTGCGCGAACTTTTTGCAATGATTTCGCCGTGCTCCTGAAGCAGCTTTTGTATGGGTGCTTCGGCGTCCTGCGCTAGAACAGGCGCCGTACAGGACAAAAGGATACCGAAGAGAAATCCAACTGTTTTCTTGAGCATAACCCACCTCAAAAGTCAGGGGCGCGCAGGCGCCCCTGATTGATTTTCAAAGCTCAGTAGTTCGATTTGATCTGAACGCAGCTTGAGGTTTCGGTGTTGTACATACCGCAACCAAGCTCTTTCCAATCCGACAACAGAACAGCTGACTCTGGAAGGAAATCGGTCCAAGCATCTCCAGGAACTTCTTCTGTCTGACTGATGATATCGAACTGGCCGTCTTCAAGGATTTCGCCGATCAGGACAGGCTTCGCCAGGTGATGGTTAGGCAGCATCACTGCAGTGCCACCTGTCAGGTTTGGAAACTCTTGGCCGTACATTGCGTCACGCACAGCGTCGACATCTGTTGTGCCGGCTTGTTCCGCTGCGTTCACCCACATATTGAACCCGATGTAGTGTGCTTCCATCGGGTCGTTGGTAACGCGCTCGTCGCCCATGCGTTCTTTCCAAGCAGCGACCCAAGCCTCGTTGGCTTCTGTGTCGGCGGACTGGAAATAGTTCCAAGCGGCCAAGTGCCCAACCAGGTTTGAGGTGTCGAGACCGGAAAGCTCTTCTTCACCCACTGAGAACGCTACGACTGGAATGTCATCAGCGGAAATACCTGCAGCGGCGAGTTCTTTATAGAAGCCAACGTTTGCGTCGCCGTTGATCGTTGAGATGACACCGACTTTTTTCCCGTCAGCGCCCAGAGCCACGACGTCGGCGACGATCTTCGACCAGTCGGAGTGTCCAAATGGAGTGTAGTTCACAAAGATGTCGTCTTCAGCGATACCTTTTTGCTGAAGGTAAGACTCCAAGATATTGTTTGTTGTCCGCGGATAAACATAGTCCGTTCCCAGAAGCGCGAACTTTTCGACTTCCAACTCTTCAAGGAAGTAATCGGTGGCCGGGATCGCCTGCTGGTTAGGTGCCGCGCCGGTGTAGAAAACGTTTTTTGAGCTTTCTTCACCTTCATACTGAACGGGATAGAAAAGCAAACCATTCAGTTCTTCGATTACTGGCAAAACCGACTTTCGCGAAACAGATGTCCAGTTGCCAAAAATCACATCCACTTCGTGGACGGTTAGCAACTCGCGAGCCTTTTCAGCGAACAATGGCCAGTCGGACGCGGGGTCGACGACAACCGCTTCAAGCTCACAGCCAAGAACGCCACCGGCGGCGTTTTGCTGCTCAATCAGCATCTCCATCGTATCTTTAAGTGTCGTTTCAGAAATCGCCATTGTACCGGAAAGTGAGTGCAGAACTCCGACTTTGATCGGACAATCGGCAGCGGAAGCTGCGCCTGCAATCAACGACAGAGCAGCTGCCGTCTGCAGTTTTCTGGACAAAGTTGTCATTTGTGTATCTCCCCGCGAGGGTTCGATTGCGCCCGGCGTCAATCGCGCCTAGCTTACCCCCGCAACTTAGGTTGCATTTCGTGTGGCGGCCGGACCGAGCTCCAATTCGCCTGGTCGTCACACACCCTCTCCGCTTTCAACAAAAGACTTCGCGGCAAGGCTGCAACTTTGTCTCTATCCCGCGCCGGTAAGATCAATTGCAAAGGCCAGAAGAATCTCGCTTCTGGGTGAACTGGTTAAATTTTTGGCGTTTGCTGAAAGGCTTGCCTAATTTATCAGCTACATTCCCTCTGAAGAACTCGAAACCGAGCAGAATCGTGGATGATTGCCTAAAGGTTCGGCAAAAACATGAGGCCAATCTGACGGGGGATCATGTCGTATCAAGATGTCAGTCTCGCTTCCTCAGCGACGGTTCAGCCGCGCGCCATAGGAAGCGTGTCCCTGTCTACGAAGCTCGCGAACGGGCGTTCAGCGATTGACCGTTTTCGCACATCTGGCGCATCCAAAGTCCTTTTTCCGAACCGTCGAAACACAGTTGAAGCGATCGTCATCAACACGTCTGGTGGATTGACCGGTGGTGATAAATTCGATGCCGAATTTGCAGCAGGTCAGGGCACAGAACTTGCAATTACAACTCAAGCTGCGGAAAGAGCCTATCGTTCCATCAGCGGCCATGCTGAGGTTACGACCCGAATTTCCGTTGCAAGCCGCGCGCGAGCTTTCTGGCTGCCACAAGAACTGATCATTTTTGAAGGCTCGTCATTAAATCGAAGATTGGACGTCTGCTTAGAAAATCAGGCCAGTTTCTTGATGGTCGAGCCCGTGATCTTCGGTCGATCGGCCATGGGTGAAGCGCTGAACAGCATCTCCTTTGATGACGGCGTCCGAATTCATCGCGACGGATCTCCGATTTATCGAGACGCATGCAAACTAAAGGGCGACGTTGAATCTCAGCTAGTGCGACAGGCGGTTTGTGCGGGAATGCGCGCAATGGCGAACGTTGTGTTTGTCGCCTCTGACGCCGAGACGAAATTGACAACTGTGCGGTCTCAATTGCCCACAACCGGTGGAGCCAGTCTTTTGTGTGAGGACATTTTGGTCTTTCGCATTGTAGCGCCGGACGGCTTTCTTCTTCGGCGGTCTCTAGTTCCAATCCTAGAAATTCTGAGGGGTCAGACCCTTCCTCGATCCTGGAGCCTTTGATGCAACTGACACCTCGTGAAAAAGACAAGTTGATGGTGGCAATGGCGGCAGAAGTCGCACGCAAACGATTGGCCCGTGGCGTGAAACTTAATCATCCGGAAGCAGTGGCTCTAATCACAGACGCGGTCGTTGAAGGTGCAAGGGATGGCCGGTCCGTGGCTGAGCTAATGGAGGCCGGAGCTGACGTAATATCCCGTGCGGACTGCATGGATGGGATCCCGGAAATGATCCACGAAATTCAGGTCGAAGCCACGTTTCCTGACGGAACCAAACTTGTGACCGTTCA
>JAPPOI010000186.1:0-299 GCA_028818055.1 Boseongicola sp. | reverse complement strand
CCGTTCACAACCCAATTCGATAGAGAGAGACCGATGCGCCCATTTTCTATTTTCGCTGTCGTCATGGCCACTCCAGTGACTGCCCATGATGCTGTCTTGCCGCACGCCCACTCGGAATGGGCATTCCCTGCTGGTTTGTCGTTGTTGGTACTGGCAGCGCTTGGCGCTGTCATAGCGTTTAGGGTGTCGAGATGATCCCCGGAGAAATATTTCCCGGCGACGGCGAAATTGAGCTGAACGTGGGTCGAGATGTGACAACGCTGATGGTCGCCAATACCGGCGATCGACCTGTCCAAGTT
>JAPPOI010000376.1 GCA_028818055.1 Boseongicola sp. | reverse complement strand
CCGTGATTGCGGGGTCATAAGGCGGGGCCGTCGAGTGGAGCATATCCGGCGCTTCAACCACGTAATCGACAAGAATGCCCGGAACGTGAACATCATGGGGGCGGATGGTGCCATTTTTGGCGACCCGGCGGACTTGGGCAATGATGATGCCACCGCAATTTCTGGCCGCCAACGCCATCTCCATTGCGCCCAGGTAGGCGCCCTCGCCCTCAAAACTGAGATTGCCGTTTTCGTCTGATGTTGTGGCCCGGATGATTGCCACATCTGGCCTCAGCGAGCGAAAATACAACCAGTCTTCACCGTCAAAACTTTGACGCTCGACGATGGGTTCTGCACGAGCGGCTTCATTCATCGCGCACCCTTCGAGATCGGGATCCACGAATGTGTCCATGCCAACTTTGGTCAGAACACCGGGGCGATGCCCCGCCCCTTCGCGCAGCATGTCGAAGACGATGCCTGAGGGCACGTTATAGGCTTTGACTTCATTGGCGACGATCATCTGCCAAATCTTTGGTGGCTCCGCCTTGGTCGGGCCAGACGGATAACTTCCGCCAACGATCTTCGAAAGGCATCCTGGCTTGGCGATATGATCCACGCCTTTCGTTCCAAAGAAATCGCCCGCCGCAATGGGGTGGATTGATGTCAGATTCTTCGGCGCACCAGTGTCTTCAAATCGTTGCCCCAACGCGGCCAGCACAGCATCCGGACAACACAACCCACTGGACGAATTCACTGCCACAACAGCGTTGTCCGCGACGTGTGAAACGGCTTCGGATGCGGAAACTGTCTTGCTCAAGAGCTGTACTCTCTTTCCTTCGCGAAATTGGCATAAGTAACTGATTAGTTATATTTATGCCGCTTCGACTTACATAAATCAAGCGTTGAAAAGTTGTTTAAAAACAGCGGGTAGCAAAGAAACTCTTTGCATTAAGTAACCACTGAGTTACTTTTATGGGCAGATACGCCAGGACACCCAAATGAGCATCTACTCTCAAAAGAACCATCAACGTGCGTTTGGCACCTACCCCTTGACCGGCGACGCCCTTCTTGCAGCAATCGAATGTGCCGCCAAAGTGGGTTACCGGGCGTTCGATACCGCGCAGATGTACCAAAACGAGGCAGAAACAGGCGAAGGTCTATCGGCTACAGGCATATCGCGCGACGACCTTTGCATCACAACCAAAGTGAACTTCGAAAACTTCACAGACGATCGGTTTCTTCACTCGGTCGAGCGAAGCCTAAAAGAGCTCCGTGTTGATTATGTTGACGCATTGCTACTCCACTGGCCACCGGCTGACGGAAACATCGCTCCTTCGCTCAAGATGCTACAGCAAGCCTACGACGAAGGCCTTACCCGCAATATCGGCGTGTCTAACTACACAGTCGCGATGCTGCGCGAGGCCGTAAATATTGTGGATGCACCTTTGGCGACCAATCAGGTGGAATTCCACCCGCTGCTTAATCAGGACAAGTTACTGGCGGGAGCAAATGAAACCGGCGTGCCGCTTTCGGCCTATTGTTCGGTTGCACGCGGCGAAGTGTTCAAGCGCCCAATCTTTGGAGAGATCGGACAGACATATAGTAAGTCGGCCGGCCAGGTGGTTTTACGTTGGATCCTGCAAAAAGGCGTCAGCGTGAACGTCATGTCGACCAATCCAATGAATATCGAAGCCAACTATGACATTATGGATTTCACGCTCAGTCATGTGGACATGGCTCGCATTGATGCCATGACGCACGAGAACCACCGGATCGTGAGCAAAGACATCGTGCCATTTGCCCCTGACTTTGATTGAAGATCGGTTCAGGCAAGCGCCAATTGAGTAAGTTTTCGAAGATGCCCTAGCGGTTCCCCCTGATCATATCGCTCGCTTTCTCAGCAATCATGATCGTAGGCGCGTTGGTGTTCGATCCAATGAGGCTGGGCATGATCGAACTGTCACATATCCGAATGCCGTCCAAACCTCGGACACGGCATTGCGCATCAACAACGGACATTTCGTCCGTCCCCATTTTACACGTGCAAGTCGGATGGTACGACGTTCTGCCATACTGACGAGCGAAAGCCTCAAACTCTGATTGAGTTTTAACGCTGTCATCGGGGAAGCGGATCGCCTTAACGTACTTCTGCAACGCCGCCTGATTGAATATCTCGACGCTTTTCTTCACGCCTTCGACAGAGCACTTCAGGTCATCCGGCTCTGCCAAAAAGTTGGGGTCGATGACGGGAAGATCCATTGGGTCAGCCGAGCGCAGTCGTACAGTCCCCCGAGACTTTGGCCGAACCGTATAAGAGTTTAGTGTAATTCCGGAGGAACCAGCCGGAACGGAGGGCACACCAGCTTCGGCGCCAGCCCCAGCGAGGAAATGAAACTGCAGGTCGGGCACGCCCTCGGCGCCAAGACCCGAGTGCCAAAAAGCGCCGCCTTCAACAACGTTCGACGTCACCGGTCCAGACTTAAAAGCAAGATACTCCAGACCCGCCCAAGCTGCATTGTACCACTTGTTGTACTTATCGAGACTGTAGTGCCCGGTCAGTTCGGCAACGATATCTATTCCGAAATGGTCATTGAGATTTTCGCCCACTCCCGGAAGGTCAGAGACGACATCAATCCCATGTTCGCGTAGGTGTGCGGCAGGGCCGACGCCGGAAAGCATCATCAATTTTGGTGTTCCAATCGCCCCTGACGTCACCAAGACTTCGGAGTCAGCGATTGCCGTGCGATGTTGCTTGTTCGAAATGTACTCGACACCCGTCGCCCGATTACCTTCAAACAAGATGCGATGAACTTGGCAGCCCACCTCAACTGTCAAATTCGGACGCTGCATCACTGGCTTTAAGTAGCCCACAGCTGCCGAACACCGGCGATAGTTCTTTGTCGTTGTCTGGTAGAACCCAGCGCCGGCTTGTAACGCACCGTTAAAGTCTGGATTGAATGGAATGCCTGCTTCCTGGCACGACTGAACAAAGGCCAGTGTCATCTTCTGAGGGTCTGGAATGTTAGACACGCCGAGAGGTCCGTCAGTGCCATGCCAGTCACCGGACAAAACCGTATTGCCCTCTGAGCGAAGGAAGTATTGCTGGATATCTTTGAACCCCCAGCCCTCGCACCCTTCTTCTTCCGCCCAACGGTCGTAGTCGCTCGGATGGCCCCGGGTGAAGATTTCAGCATTGATCGAGGAACCTCCCCCGATAACCCGCGCTTGAGCGTACGGAATTTCGCGATTGTTTGCGTGTTTCTGTGGCGCCGTTTTGAAACCCCACGTGTGAGGACCCGTTGTCATTTTGGCAAATCCAACAGGCATGTGGATCAGAGGATGATTATCCTTGCCGCCGGCTTCCAAAAGTAGGACGCGCGCAGCGCTGTCCTCGCTTAGGCGGTTTGCCAATACGCACCCCGCCGAGCCGCCGCCGACGATCACATAGTCGTATCCGTTTTCAGACATAATCCACTCATCCCAGTGCGACCGAAACATCGTGCGGGGCCTCTGACAGTGACAGGCGCGCTGATGATGTGTCCATTGTGTTCCCCGTCATCGTTACCCCAAACTTTGACCTGGGGTTGCCCAGCGAACGTCGTATTCGCCGCGCAATGCACCATTTAGTTACTTGTGCTATCTTTTGTCTGTCAAGTAAGTTATGGCAGAGTATCGACGCCCTCTTTTACCAGAGGATTGCGCCCACCAAGGCGCGACAAGGAATTCAGCATGCAAAGCACCAAAGCACGAACCCGCGACGCCGAAGCGACTAAGGCTCGTATCTTGGCAGCGGCAAAAATTGAATTCGCGAGATTGGGTTTGGGCGGCGCACGCGTAGACGAGATCGCTGAAAAAGCCGAAGCCAACAAGCGCATGATCTACCACTACTTTGGGAACAAGGAAGACCTGTTCACTGCCGTTCTTGAGGATGCGTATTTGGACATACGAACCGCCGAGCAAGAGCTGCAACTCGACGAATTACCGCCTGACGAAGGCATGGTCACCCTGATCAAATTTACTTGGGATTACTATCTGGATCATCCGGAATTCATCACCTTGGTGAACAGTGCCAATCTGCACAAGGGCAAACATCTGGAAAAGTCGGATAAACTCAAGACAGCAAGCCGTCGGTATATCGCGACGATTCAAAGTTTGCTGGATCGAGGCGTCGAGGCAGGAGTGTTCCGCAGCGGAATTGATGCAGGACAGTTGAATATCACAATCGCGGCTATCGGGTATTACTACCTGACCAATCGTTTCTCGGGTACCATATTGTTCGAGCGCGACTACATGACCAAGGAAGCGTTGGACAACAGGCTCGCCTTCAATATCGATACGATTATGCGTGTCGTCGCTGCTTGACTTAAGAACTTCGAAAAGGCGCCGCAGACCATAAGCTTTTCCAGACGGCCAGATTTTTCAAAGCGCAGTAATAGTGTTGCTTGATGATCGCCTCCAATCATCATATTCTAATTTTAGAATTTGATGCAGGAGCTTCCCATGTTGACCCGTCGCTCACTATTGAAAACCGCACTGGCGTCATCGCTTACTCCACTGGCAACCCGGTCTATGGCGATGGGAGACATCACTCTGACGACGGTCAGCGACGGAAGTCTGGTACTGCCGACGGGATTTATCTTTGATCCAATGCCAAAAGATCAGTTGCCGGCACTCTTTGAAAAGTACGGTCTCGACGCCGAAAGATTGACGCCCGAATGCAACTTGGCCCTGCTTCAAGATGGGACAAACACTGTACTTTTCGACGTTGGGTCCGGCCCGGACTTTATGCCAAGTGCTGGCGCGATCGTGGACAGCCTAGATGCAATTGGGCTGACCCCTGAAGACATCACGCACGTCGTTTTCACGCATGCCCACCCCGACCATATTTGGGGACTTCTCGACGACTTCGACGATCCATTGTTCTACGAGGCCGAATACTTCATGGGGCGCGCCGAATGGGACTATTGGTGGAATCCCGAAACCGTGAACACGATCGGTGAGGCTCGCGCCGCTTTTGCCGTTGGGGCCAAACGCCGGATGGAAGTGATCGAAGATAGCGTCAATCTATTCGATGACGGCGATGAGATTCTCCCCGGTGTCGCAGCTATTGCAAGCTTTGGTCATACTCCCGGTCACATGGCTTTCGAAGTCCGTTCTGGCAGCTCTTCTGCTTTGGTTCTTGGAGACGCAATCGGAAATCATCACGTGGCCTTTGCGCACCCGGAATGGGAAAGCGGATCAGATCAGGATGCAGCGCAAGCCGTGGCCACGCGACAGCAGCTCTTCGATCGTGCGGTTAGTGAACAGATGCAGATTATTGGGTTTCACTTGCCCGATGGCGGGATGGGACGCGTGGAAGTCGATCCAAACGGTGGCTACCGGTTTGTGGGAGAGGCATCATGAAGTGGTTGGCCCTTTTTCTGAGCGTCATCGCCCTACCCGCTTTTGGAAGTGAGGAAATTGCGGATCAGTATCCGGGCTCAGCGCTTTATCAAAAACCGGTAGAATTCATTCCAAACGTCTGGTCGGCCATCGGAGCTACGGCACCGCCGACCTACGAAAATACAGGCCACAATAACAACTTGAGCTTTATCGTCACCGGAGACGGCGTTGTGGTTGTAAATGGCGGTGCGGCATACGTGCTTGCCAAAGCGCTTCATGAAGAGATCAAAAAAATCACTGATCAACCGGTAAAGCTGGTGATCGATGAAAACGGCCAAGGCCACGCGATGCTGGGCAACAGCTACTGGGCGGATCAAAACGTTCCAATTCTCGCCCATGTTGATGCTGCGGCGGAATTTGAGGAATACGGCGCACAAATTTTGGCTGGCATGGAACGCTACAACCGTGACAAAGCCGAGGGCACGTATCTTGCCGGACCAACCGAAACCTTCGAAGACAAGTACATCATCGAAATGGGCGATTTCAGGATTGAAGTTCTCTATCTGGGACCCGCCCACTCGCCCGGAGATATTTCCGTGTGGCTACCCGAGCAAAGCCTCGTTATCGCCGGCGACATGGCGTTTCATGAGCGCATGCTCCCAATTTTCGAGCACACTTATACCGCGGACTGGCTCGAGACTTGGGACAATGAATTTGAGGCCCTGAATGCGACCTACGTCATCCCTGGGCACGGGCATCCAACGAATATGGATCAAGTTCGCCGCTATACGCGCGACTACCTGATCTATCTGCGGGGCAAAATTGGCGAGCATTTGGACGCGGGCGGCGACCTGGCTGATGCCTATTACGTCGACCAGTCCCCATTTGCTCATCTCGACACGTTCGAAGAGCTTGCGACGAGGAATGCCGGTCGAGTCTACGAGCAGATGGAATTTGAGTAATCCGGAAAATCGACAAATAGGAACAGTCGGTCGGACGAAAAGCAGCAAGCTGTATCTCCGTTTCGGCCAGCATCGGTAACTAGAACATTTTCCCGAAAAGACCGCAAAAATGCGGATTCTGTACTTTGGCAGGCCATTGACCTCGACGAGTTTGGAACGCACATCCCATTCAGTTTAATGAATGGAAAATTTGACCATGCTGCTGGAAGCAATCGATCTGGACGTTGATG
>JAPPOI010000327.1:6358-6592 GCA_028818055.1 Boseongicola sp. | reverse complement strand
CTACTGACTCCATGTAGCCTTTCATGATGTTGACGCCGTCTTTCTGATCGAAAGACACGCCTGAGACCTCATCAAAACAAACAACATCATACTGGCAGACAAGACCGCGTTGCCCATTTGAATTGTTAACGAACATTTTGGCTACAGTGGCTTTTCCGCCCGATATCATATGTGCGTAGGGTGAAACTTGTTGAAGCAGGTGGCTTTTGCCGGTTCCTCTTGGGCCAAGCTCGA
>JAPPOI010000327.1:0-6348 GCA_028818055.1 Boseongicola sp. | reverse complement strand
AGCTCGACCATGTTATAGTTGCGCTCAACGAATGGCACCATGCGCAGCATAACTGCGTCCTTTTGGCGCTCTGTCAGGTCTCGAGGTTCCAAGCCAATTGAGCGCAGCAGGAAGTCTTTCCACTCAGAAGTGCTGAACGTTTGTCGCGCTTTCGCAAGATCGCCGAGCACGTCCCGCTTAGAGAGTTGAATTTCCCGTAAGGCCGTAATTCCGAAGGGACGTCCCTTACTTTCTTGTGCGATCGACGCGTCATAGTTCAGCGTTACCTCGGCGTAGAACCCTCCCGTCAGCATTCGCTCATGTTCCTGAATCTGCTCAGGATTGATCCGCACGTCTGTCAGCCTCAAGCTTGGAAGTGAAGCAACGTAGGAGTCTGTTTTGGCGTCCAGCCTCGCGGTAATTATATCAATTATTTTGACGCTACCCTCTTCACGGGCCCGAGCCTTAAAGAGCTCCTCTTCACCGGCGCGAACCGTTCGTGATTTCAACTGCCGTTCAACAATCTCCAAGCCTTCTTCGATTTCTTCTGGATCAATGCTGGCACAATATCTGCCGAGCAAGAACTCTACCACATAAGTCGGCACCGGATACTGTCGGCTGAAGGTTCGGACTAGATCCTTTCGAACGAGGTAGCCATCGAGGCTTGCTGCCGCTTTTCGGTCAATGTCGTCAAGCTCGATCATTTACCTTCTCCGCCAATATCTATCGTTACTTGGCCGACAGTTGCGCCTAATCCGTCAACAATGACCAGTGTCGCTTTGGCCCCTTCAAGGTCCTCGTTTTCGACGACGACTGATGCTGACCCCGAGGCTGCAAAAGGCGTTGATTTTACGACAACGGAGCGCCCCGGGTCAGCTGGTCGTTGGCGAATATCGAGCGTCAGAGTTTCATCGGGAACAGCGAGCACAACTGTGCAGCGCAGTCCCTTCCAAACAACGTCTGAGATTTCGACGTTCGTCTCTTTGGCGTTCGATGAGGGCTTCACTTGCAAGTGAAGGGTCAGACACTCTTGGAGGCTCAATCCTCCATGAGTGTACTCCTGACCCAAGCGGAAACAGCCAATGCCATTGGCAAGAGCAAAATGATGTGAGGGATTCCAGAACCAAGGAAAGAGCGGAGTATCTATTTTGGCGCCGGGTTTGATCGCCGCGCATCGTCCCCACTTGTTCACTGATAGTGCGCTCGGCAACTCCGTTTTTGGCAATCCTCCTGGCATCAATAGCCATCCGTGATCAGTGACAATGCGCACACTTTTCCAGCCAGCTTCGAGAAGTTGGGCGACACGATTTTTTACTTCCGTAATCAGCACGTCGAGATAGCGGGCCAGTTTCCAACCGCGTTGGTGGCCTTCGTGGTCGATGTCACCCAATTCCGTCCAGGCCATTCCTGCGGGATCGCCGACTTCATTTCGAGGTAACACCTGGTATCCTGCATTTACCATCAACTTCTTCAAATGGTGACCGCCCCTTAGAGACTGGCCAGACGCGGCGACTGAAGGGTCGAATTCTTCGCTCTGGTCGCGTCCTTCGATCTCATGCAACACCGGTGAGACCGCAGGTTTCGCTGTCGAGGTAACGCTTGGCAAAGCTGACCACGCTGGGGTCGCGGTCACTTCCAGTCCGGCGTATTCCAGTAAAGCTGACAGCCGTTTCCCAAGGTCAAACCTCAGACCATCGACGAACAGGATGCATTCGGAGTCCGTCTGGCTGGCTTTGGGCTTTGATGCAATCGTCCCACCGGGGTAGCCTTCACTTTCGACAAGCGTCTGAACATGGCGTGCGGAAGCTTCTGCCCAAGGCAAGTAGATCGACCGTAGAGCGGCAATCGCTGACGCCGCTAAGGCGTCCGTATTCGTCTCGTGCAGAGCGGACAATACCGCGTCATCAGCCTTCCAGCCGTTTTCTGTGTAGGCGCCTTGAACGTCATCCAGCGTCCCACCAGCGAGGGATTGTTTTGTAATCTCAGCAAGATCAGCAAGATGCTTGAGCGCCTTGGCAAGCGGCGCTTGGCCCATTTCAGCCCACACCAGAGCCCGTCTGTCCGCATGTAACTCTTCGAGTTCCAGAACGGTTGTTCGGGCGTGTGCATCCGTTACCGTCTCGAGCTCCAGCAGCCTCTGACGGAGCGCCTCTTCTTCGGCATCGTTCCATTGCGGCCATGCACCCTTTGTCGAAATGTCGCTCAAAAGATCGAAGGAAGGCATTTGGCATTTGCGAAGCGTATCGGGGATGTTTGGGTATCGCTGCGGGGCTTCGCAGAACCGCTCCCAGACAGCGCCCCACTGACCCTCGCGCCCCGCAAGCTTTTCAGCACCTGTCAGAACGCCAGCGGTTCTGGGGTCGAGGCCGAGCTGTGAGACGCAGATATCGCTGAACGCTCCCCAGGCTGCCGGACCGATGCGCTCTGCGTAGGCGTCGCCCTGATCAATCCAGGTCAGCACATCGCGCGTCAGATCTCCGCTGGTCAACAGGCCGTTAAAAAAATCCCGATCCAGCCTTTTGCCCTCAAGCGTAGACACATCCTGCTCCAGAACTTCGTTCAGTGCGGTGATCATGGCGGCGCGGGTATCGCCGTCCGCAGTCACTTCGAGGCCAAGGCCTCCCTGCGCAGACTTTAGAAACGCGAGAACAGTCCAGTCCTTGGCGCTGACCTGTGACCAGATCGTGCCGCGATATTGCAGTTCGGCGAGCGGTTTGAGGGCGTCTGGGCATTCGTTGACGGCACGCAGGTCGGTTCGCGCCACGCCAGGCAGGTACAGGATCGGGACGCTGCCAACCGGAAAATCGATTCCGTCCAGAGTTCCCGCGATGGCACAGCGCAACCAAATCGCAGGGCCGGTCCGCCGATCTGGGGCGTAGTCGCCCAGCACCACCATTTCCGGCAGGGCATCCTGAAGCTGCGGGACAACCGCTTGCCACTGCCGATCGGGATCGGGCCAGAGGATGCAGGCGGGTTTGACCTGCACTTCTGGGTTATAGGCCGCCGCACCACGGACAGCGTTTTGCAAGCGGTCGATCACCTTCACTTGGCAGCCTCCCGCGCGGCTTTCTTCTCAGCCAGGCTAAGATGATGATTGTTGATGCGGTCGCCGTTGAATGTATCGAACCAAGGGGCAGAGGCGACATCCTTGCCGCGATCCTTGGTCCATTTGATGTTGGGTTTGTCGCGCAGGACGCCCGCATCACGTTTGGAAACATCACCGACGGTCATGAAGGGGCGGATGTTCAGGCGCACGCCATCGTTCAGATCGGGGTCCCAGCCGATGGGCTGCTCCTCCAGCGGCTTCCAACGCACGAAGATGTCGTGCGGGGCTTCCCCCTCCAGGATCAGTTCCAGCTTTTTCTTCAGCGCTTCGGCGGCGGCGAGCTTTTCCTGTGCGCCGTCTACACCGCGGGCGATGTCGTCGCGTTGGGTTTTCATCCAGTCGCCGAGATAGGTGTAGATCAGCGTCTCGAGCGTCTTGCCATCCAGCTTGTGGTAGTTGACCAGTGCGGCAAAGCCGTCTTTCAGGCCGTCCCAGATGTGCCAGATGAAGGGGCGGTGCTGGAACAGCTTGCAGTGCTGCGTGAAGAACTTGTCGCGCAACCAGCTGTCGAGCGATTTGCCTGCATGTCCTGCGCTGGCCAGCAGCTGCGGCAGCGTGCTGGTCGTCCAGGCGTCGCCATAGGCGGCGGCGAGTAGGTTCAGCAGGCGGTCTTCGGCCTTGGCTTCGCCACGGATTGGCGGAATGCAGACAATGCCGTCGTCATCGGCGTGGGGACGCAGGGCGTCGCAGAGGTCCACCCAGGCACGTTGTTCGTCAGCAAGTTCCATGTCGGGATCGAGTTCGGCTGGCCAGCGATAGCCGAGGAGGCGGGCGACGGCAACTTGGAGTACGGTGTCATCGTTGCGCAGTGGGCCGTTTGCTGTCTGTTTGACGTTTTCGTCCCAGATGACGGAACCGCAGGGATGGCCGTGAAAAATCCATTGTGTTGGATCAGTGCTATAAGGTTCGGGTAAGCCGTTAGGATATCGCAAATCGGAATTCTTCTTCCAATATTCGAGGTCGAAAGGAACTTTTATCAGCGTGCCGTTCGCTACGATTATTTTTTTGTCAATTTTGCGAACTTCACGGAGAAATTCACCGCTCTTGCAGAACTCGTATATAGCGGGTGCATGATCTTCTTGGTTTGGAATTAGCACCGCAATAGATTTCTCAAAAAGCGCTCGATTATAAAGCGAGAACTTGAGGTCTCCGCTAAGCGCGACGGCAACCCCATGTTTGCCCCATGCTTGTTGGCCGCTCTGGTCTTGATTATGAATTCGCTCACGGTGAAGGCTATCCATGCCACGAGCGCGCATTGTACTTTCGTCCCAAGCTACAAGGTATGACATCCCGAC
This sequence comes from Boseongicola sp., assembly GCA_028818055.1. Lineage (GTDB taxonomy): Bacteria > Pseudomonadota > Alphaproteobacteria > Rhodobacterales > Rhodobacteraceae > JAPPOI01. The sequence continues at coordinate 1,968 of JAPPOI010000327.1, read as the reverse complement.
AAAGTCATCAGAGAGATTAGGAGCGCTTTGAAGTTGTGCCCACCCTTCAGGTTGCGGCGCATCGAACTCCCATACGCAACGCCCAAATTTCGAGAAGTCACCAGTGCCAAGTCCAAGAAAAGAATCTGTAACGTTCGAAAGAAGGTCTAGATCATTTCTTCCGCCCAAGTGTATGCGAGCGTCGGGATTGCTTAGCTGATCGGACTGAAGGACTGAATTAATAGGTTCGGTCATTAGGCAGGAGGATTTCTTATCGACTCCAATAAAGGCCTTTGTGTCAATGCCTCGTAGATACTCTGTGTCTGCCGTTTCTTCCAAACCGCCGGGGCGGGTCGAAAGAGAAACAGCGCAAACATTGACTGCGTTTCCAGGCCCCCGATCAAATGCCTCAGCCCCTCCGCCCAAGTTAACAAGAAAGTTCCAGCGCAACGATCTTAGAAGCTTTTCTCTTTGGGTCTTGTAGCTGTACAAAAAGAGCCAGTTTTCAGGCATTACGATCTGCATATGACCCGCGCCATCTTGAACGAGCATATCAGAGATGCGTTCAACAAAAACGTTTGCGAGATCAGCCTTGCCGTCTGGATAGTATTTCTCACAAAAATTTCTAAGCTTTTCGGACTGCCGCCCAGTTCCGAGGTAAGGAACATTCGTAGGAACCCAATAGTATTTCTCCGCAAGAATTAGGGCTGTTTTTGCCAGCCCTTGGGCGACGATCGCAGTTTCTTGGGATTCTTGGGACCTCTCGCGCGAGAGAGCCTCATGCACAGCAGATGACAATTCATCCCAGCTAACGATTTTTGCAGCGGCGGACTTTGCGGGATTCAACAGACTGCCAAGTACTGGAGCATCGCGGAACGTGTCATGCATCCAATCCAGCGCGATTGTCAGGTTGCGCTTGCCAAGTCCAAGCTGCTTCCATTCCTCCTTGGCCACGCTGACAGACAGACCGGAGCAGGCGAGGTTCAGTTCCGGCAACACCCGGTAGCCGCCCGCGCCGGGATATTTCCACGCCGTCAATGCTAGCGCAAAGGCCGCCAATTCCACACAGCGCTGATCGATCTCCAACCCATGGATGTTCTCGCGCAGCACGGCATCCACGGCGTCCTGTGCGCTCAGGCCATCCCGCTCCATCCGCATCGGCACAAGCATCAGGAAGATCGACACAAGGAAGTGCCCCGATCCGCAGCAGGGGTCGAGCGTGGTGAGGTCTTTCAGTTGCTCCGGCCAGCCATCAAAGGTTCCTGCCGCTGGGGCCCAGGTACCGTCGTCGTCCTGGACAAAGCGCAGGTAATCGAGCGGCACGCCGGGGATCGATGCCTTGCGGCGCAACTCTTCTTCGCTGGTCGCGGTTTTCAGGTCCTGCTCTGTCAAACGGCGGGCGGCCCACCAGGCCCCCAACGCGTTGTCCAGCAGGAAGCTGACCATATAGGGTTCTGTGAACAGTTGGGTTACGGCGGGCAGTTCCCGCGCGCCGATCTTCACCTCGGATTTGTTGATCCGCTCTTTGTTGTCCGCCTGCCAGAACTGGTAGACCCAGCCGAGCGAGTCCGACGCCGTGAAGACTTCGACCGGCAGGCTTTCGACATGTTTTTCCAGCCGTTGCTGATATTCCGGTGGCAGAGGCAGCTGGAACACAGGAGAGTCCAGCCGGAAGATCTGCGGCAACATCCGGGCCGCGTACTGCGCCGCCAGCTCCCATCCGTTGGCCGCGCCTTCATCGGGCGCAAGGTCTTCACACTCCTCGAGCGAAACAGGGACCGGCCCGCTGGGGTCGGGGTACATGAGCAAGTTGTTTTCGGCCAGGAAGCGGGCGAAGAGCATACGGTGCCAGTGCTCGTACCCGACTTCTTCGATCAGCCGATCAAGCTCTTGCGTCTGGCGTTCGGAATGCCGCCGGTCGCCCAACTGACGCCCGTGAATGCGCAAACGCCGCCGAAGGTCGCGGTCGTCTTCCGAGAGGTGTGGGAA
>JAPPOI010000359.1 GCA_028818055.1 Boseongicola sp. | reverse complement strand
CAATAACAGCAGCGGCTCCGAAAACTTCCGCAGATCGAAGAATGGCACCCACGTTGTGAGGGTCTGACACGCGGTCCAAACAAACGACAACACCGGTTGGCCCGGCGTCAACCAGGACGTCGCTAATGGCACCCCAATTCAGCGGTTTAACCTCAAGCGCCGCGCCCTGATGCACAGAACCGGGATCAAGCGGCGCTGCAAATCGGCGCGGGTCGCTGATTTCCGGTTCGATACCGGAACCTGCAATGTCGTCCTTTAGCTTGTCTGCAGCATTTTTTGTAACAATCAAACGCAGGCATTCGCGCGACGGGTTCTGCAATGCGTCACGCACAGCATGAATGCCAAACAGCCAAACGGTTGCCTGCGCAGCAGCGCGTCGCGCTTTCTCTTTCTCAATCACCCAAGCTGGCTTTTTCATAACTTTGGCATTCGCGTTCAACGATGTTTTCCAGCCTCAATCCGGGACCAAGTAACAAACGTCAAGCCCGACGGTCGCTGCAGTCACTCAGCGATTAGTGCAACAGGCCTAATTTCCACCTTTGGAACGCGGTTTTTCTGTTGACCGCCAGACATCTCGCAGATATTTCACCGCGGGTCGGGCGACAGGCCGCAAGGTGTGGCAGGGGACTGTAACTCCCTCGCGGAGACGCACGCTTGGTTCGATTCCAAGGTCGCCCACCACTCTCCTATTTAAACTGTGCAACGCATCCCGGCCATTCAGACAGCCGGTGTCTTCAATTGTCTTACGACCGATGTGAAAGCCCCAATTGGATGTGGCCCAAAGCGATGCTCGCAGCAGCTTGGGTCGGTTCAACAACCGGAAGGCCCGTCGCCTTCTGCAATTGGTCGCGGTAATGTGCCATCCCAGCACACCCCATTATAAGAACGTCTGCTCCGTCGATGTCGCGGAGGTCTTTGCCGGTTTGGATCATGGCGTCCAAGCTTTTTGCGGGATCGGCTAAGTCGGCGACACCCAAGCCCAGTGACCGATCTCCAGCAAGCCGGTCCAACACTCCCATGGCACCAAAGGCGCGTAAATGCCGTCTAATGGAAGGCGGTTGAATCGCGATAACTCCGAACTTTTTTCACAGCGTCAGTGCAGTGAAAAAGTAAGCTTCCTGAATCCCAATGACAGTGAGGTGTGTCTGGTCTCGCAACGCGTGAACGCCGGGGTCACTGAAACACGCAATGACAAATCCTGCAGCGGCGTTTTGAGAGGCCGCCAGTTCAAGCATGGGCGCAATGGTCAGGTCCGCCTGTTTCTGGCTTTCTATGCCCAGAGGACCTTCAGCCAATGTCAAACAGCGAATTGGAGTACCGAACTTGCGCAGTGGCTCGACGGCAGCATCAATTCCGTCAGTGACGATTTGCGACGAATTAGGGTTTATGACGATCAAGCTTTTCATGCACCGGGCCTTGTCGCTGTCTGGATTTCTATTTGATAACCTTCGGGGTCCCTGAAAACGAAAGCACGTATCCCAATTTCGTCGTTCTCAAGAATTTCTGAAAGACCATCCGGTCCATGTGCCATTACGTAGGCTTGCCATGCATCAACATCGGACACTCGAATACACAATTGAACTGTCTTGTTCGCAGCCCATTTGTTCATGCCTCGCTGTTCGTCAACGAGACCAACATGTGCTCCGGCACAAATCCGGAATATCTTGCTCCAGCCCTGGTCGATCGCCAACGGCAGTCCGAGGAAATCTTCGTAGAACTTAACGGCGGCACTCAGGTCTTTGTAATAGAGGAATGTGATTGCCAGTTCTGCGCCAATATCTGGCCGGCCTACCGAAACGTCAGACAACTGGTTTTCCTTTTGGTTTTGTGGCCAGTTCCGGTCGATCTATCCATTGCCCGTTTCCCGGCGTCCCAAGGAATTCTCCATCGTCAACAAGGCACCGACCGCGCAGGATGACGCAGTCAGGCCAACCTGTCACGCTGTGGCCTTCCCAAGGGTTATAGCCGACATTGTCGTGCAGATCGTTTGCACCGTAGGTTACAGTTTTGTCTGGATCCCAGACCACGATGTCCGCATCTTTTCCCTCGGCAATCACACCCTTGTCCGTTAAGCCGTAGACTCGTGCAGGCGCGGTCGACGTGAGCTCTGCAAAGGCTTCCGGTCCGCCCCGCCCTTGCGTTACCATTTTATCGAACATCAGCGGCAATCTGGTTTCCAGGCCCGGCAATCCGTTCGCTATTTGATGGAAACCAGGAGTCGGGCCTGCTGATAGTTTGCCCGAGTTATCAAAGCGATACGGCGCGTGATCCGACGAAACGAGGTTGAGGGTTCCACGCAAAAGCGCAGCCCACAAAGCCTCTTTGTCTTGTTCGGTGCGCTGGGGTGGCGAACACATCCATTTCGCCCCTTCCAACCCGGGTTTGTACAAAACGGCTTCTGTCATGAACAGATAGTGTGGGCAGGTCTCGGCCCAGACCGGTGCGCCACGGGACTGAGCAACTTGAACCGCTGCTGCCGCTTCTGCGGTTGAGATATGAAAAAGCATTACCGGCTGATCAAGATACTCAGCAAACCGGCAAATCCGCTCAACCGCTTCGATCTCGGCCATTCTTGGGCGGGACCGCGCGTGATCCTGAGGTGTTACATGACCAGCGTTGATGAGAGCTTCTTTGGCTTGGGTAATGATCGCGTCGTTTTCTGCATGCACGCAAACCAGCGCGCCGTTTTCCCGGGCTTGTCGAAGTATGCGCAATAACTGACCGTCATTCAGCTGAATATTGTAGGTCGTGAACACCTTTAGCGATCGGTGACCCGAGCGGATCAATGCAGCAAGATCACTGTCAAAATTTGCCGCGTCAGGATCTGTTAGCGTGAGATGAAAAGCATAGTCGATCATCGCCCCCCGCGATGCCCGAGCGGCGTAATCGGTAACGGTTTCGGAGAGCGCCTGCCCGCTCGCCTGAGCAGCAAACGATATGACACTGGTGGTACCACCCATCGCCGCGGATTTCGTCGCCGTCTCAAAAGTGTCGGCGTTCCACTGACCCATTCCGGACATCTGTTCGATGTGCGCGTGTGGATCGACGCCTCCGGGCATCACCCATTTGCCCCTGGCAGTAATATGTGACTTCGCATCCGAAACCGGATTCCCGACCGAGGCAATTTTGCCGTCTTTGATCGCGACATCACCGACAACTACCCCTTGTGGTGTGACCACACGACCGTCGTGGATAACCAGATCCATGCCATCGGGCATCAGTGATTGCCTCTTTTGCGAACGAGTTCTCGATCACCAAGATGCCCGATATTTTTCCAGCTGCAAGGCGGATGGGATCCGTGGGGATTTCGAGCACGTGGAGCTAATTTTCACAGTTTTCCTGTGATTTTTCTTAGCACTCAGTCCACTTTTTTTGTCGCAATTCTCGGCCTTTAGTCGCTGTTGGGCTTACATACTGCGTGGAAATCTCCCAAATATGGGCGGTGAAAGTGTGTGTCGTGTGTTTGGGGAACCGCCTGTGAGCAGTGCACAATCGACGAAAATCATGGGGATACTGAACGTTACCCCAGACAGTTTTTCTGACGGTGGCCGATTCAATTCGGTGGATGCCGCTTTGAAACAGGCCCACATCATGGCTGAAGACGGCTGCGACATTTTTGATGTCGGAGGAGAGTCGACAAGACCCGGGCACGAGCCGGTGTCCTCGCAGGAGGAAATGGATCGCGTTCTTCCAGTGATCGAGGCGCTTGCCGCCGGCTTCGCAATTCCAATTTCGATCGATACCACCAAATCGGATGTCGCGGCAGAAGCTATCAAGGCCGGCGCCACAATTATCAATGACATCTGGGGCTTACAGGGCGATCCTAAGATGGCGTCGATTGCAGCGAAGACCGGTGTTCAGGTCGTCGCTATGCACAATCGCGACAGCAAAGACGAAACGCTCGACATTCTGGCGGATTTCGACCGGTTTTTCTCACGGACGTTTGAGATTGCGGATGAGGCTGGCCTGCCGCGCGACAAACTCGTGGTTGATCCCGGGATCGGATTTGGAAAAACGTTGAACCAGAACCTGAGAGCAATAGCCCATTTGGATCATATGGCTAAATTCGGCTGTCCCATTCTTCTGGGCCTTTCACGCAAAAGCTTTCTTGGCTTTGTGACAGGTGCCGAGGTCGACAACCGACTAACCGGCACAATTGTCGCCGATTTGATTGGCGTTCAAAAAGGCGCTGACATTATTCGTGTTCACGATGTAAAGCCGCATCGGGAAATGCTGACACTCATGGCCGCATTGGAGAGCGCATGAATACCGATACGATTGAGGTCAAAAACCTAGTCCTACGTGGCAACCACGGTGTTTTCGCCGAGGAAACGCGCGACGGGCAAGAGTTTGAGTTTGACCTGAAGGTAACGATCGACGCATCCGCTGCGGCCAAAGACGACGATTATTCGAAGACTGTCTGTTATGGTCGGCTTTGCGATATCGTGGCGGAAGTTTCAGATGAACCGGTGCAACTGGTGGAAACTCTGGGCCAACGCATTGCTGATCAAGTGCTAGCAGAATTCGCAATGGCCCGAGACGTTGCCGTGACAATCCGAAAGCCCGCCGCCCCCATTGATGCGCGATTTGATCACGTCGGCGCTACGATACGGCGGGTAAGAACTTATGCGTTTGCCCTGTCGCTGGGCAGTAACGTCGGAGAGAAAGCAACCAACCTGAAATTGGCACAAACTTTGCTTGCCACGAGTAAGGATGTCGAGATTTCAAAAGCGTCGCGTCATTTCATCACTCAGCCTTGGGGAAACGAAGATCAGGACTTATTCCTGAACGCATGTCTGATCGGTACAACTACGCTTGAACCGCACGAGTTACTTAATCTGTGCAAATCGATCGAGCTTCAAATCGGCCGGGTTCCCGGCGAACGTTGGGGGCCGCGGTTGATAGACATTGATATTCTCACGTTTGGTGACGACAGAATAACCACGTCAGAATTGAGCCTGCCCCACCCTGAAATCCTGAACCGCGTGTTTGTGCTGAAGCCATTGGCCGACATTGCGCCAGATCTCGTTATCGATGGGGTCAGTGTTGCTGAAGCATTGATACGACTGGAAGAAGCCGATCCTTCTCAGAAGGTCGAGCCCGTCTCAGACTGAATTCTAAAATGTCAGGACCACGTCGGGTGGAATTTTCCGCCCGGTGACAATGTGAACAGTTCGAAACCGTCCTCGGTGACGCCGACCGAATGTTCGAACTGTGCCGACAACGACTTGTCGCGCGTTACCGCCGTCCAATCGTCTGATAGGACTTTGGTTTCAGGGCGCCCCAAATTCACCATCGGTTCAATAGTGAAAAACATCCCCGGCTCCAAAACGGCGCCGGTTCCCGGTCGTCCATAGTGAAGCACGTTTGGCGGCGAGTGGAACACACGACCCAAACCGTGTCCGCAGAAGTCGCGAACCACCGACATACGATGTGCTTCCACATAGGCTTGGATAGCGTGTCCAATGTCGCCAAAGGTATTGCCTGGCTTCACGGCCTCGATGCCTTTGAACAAGGAGTCATGGGTAACCTGGATCAGGCGCTCGGCTTTTCGGCTGAGCTTTCCGGCGACGTACATGCGGCTGGTATCTCCGTACCAACCATCCACAATGACGGTCACGTCAACATTCAGGATGTCGCCGTCCTTGAGACGCTTTTCACCGGGAATGCCATGGCAAACGACGTGGTTCACACTGATACAACTTGCGTGTTGGTAGCCTTTGTAACCGATCGTGGCTGATGTCGCACCGGCTTCCTCGACCTTGCTTCTAATTGCGTCGTCGATTGCACCGGTCGTCACGCCGGGTTCGACCATTGGCGCTATTTCATCGAGGATTTGTGCCGCTAAAGCGCCGGCCTTGTGCATGCCAGCAAAATCCTCCGGATCATGAATCCGGATGCCATCACGTGTCAGTCTGCCTTGTTTGCGGTTGTCCAAAACTGAAATACCTGTGTGTTTCCGGACGATATAGGGCGTTACGGTCGAAAGTGCTAGTCACCCTTAAAATCCAGCAAACGCGCGATTTTCAGACCTTCCGACGATATATCGACTGCATAGGCTTGGAACGCCACACCAGCGTCTTTTGCCTCTTTTGCAGCTTTTGCATAATCCGGATCGATGTCAGCCGCGACTCCAACCACATGACAGTCGGTACGTTGGACAAGATAGATCATCGCCGCGGCAGTTCCGCCCGCTGCAAGTTTGGCCAGTTCCCGCAAATGTTTTGCCCCGCGTTTCGTGACGGTGTCGGGAAACTCGGCCAATCCCGACTCACGCATCAGGGTGACGGACTTCACTTCGAGATAGGTATCTCTTCCGTTTTCTGACACCAGAAAATCAACACGACTTCCTTCGCCATAAGGAACTTCCGCGCGGATATCTGATGCCTGGCCATAAGGACTGATCTCGCCCGCCCTTAATGCTTCTCCAACAACCTTGTTTGCGAGGCTCGTGTCGATGCATGCGAATTGGCCATCTGACAATTCAGTTATTCGCCATCCGAATTTCAGCTTCTTCTTGGGATCATCATTTGGCTCCAGCCAGACCCTTTGCCCTGGCTCTGCCAACCCGGTCATTGCTCCTGGATTTGGGCAGTGAGCAACAACCTCATCTCCATCCGCTTCGAGCACAACATCCGACAAAAACCGTTTGTAC